>QZKH01000002.1:0-300000 GCA_003598025.1 Candidatus Omnitrophota bacterium | reverse complement strand
TTTCGTAAAACCCTTTTACCCTGGCCTTAAGCGCAGGCGCATTTTCGATTACGTTTATCCTCACAAAGACGGTTTCGGCATTAGAGTAACCAAAAAACAGAAATAATAATAGAACTGAAAACAGTATTTTTCTCTTCAACATATTCTCAATCAGATTAGCGGCCGGATTTAAGCCAGATGATTAAAGATATTAATAAACTCAGAAGCAACGATGTAGCCAAGGGAAAATAGAAAGTGAAATTCTTCTTTTCTACAATAATATCCCCGGGTAATTTACCGATAAATGGTAATTTACCGGATAAAAAAAGGATCAGGCCCAGGCCTGTTATAATCATACCAAAAACTATGAGCAGCTTGCCAAAGTTGCTTATATCCATATCAGATATTGCCTTTCTTTGCCTTATGCTTCTGCCTTCTCTCCAGCTCAGAATAAATACAGCCGCAGTAACTCTGGCAATACATGCCGCTGTTTTTTGCCTGGATATGGGAATCACTAAACCCCGTCCTGAAATCTTCGTAATAGAATTTTACTCCTACCTGCCTGGCAATATCTTCACCTATCTTATACAAAGCTTCCTGGTCCTGATAAGGGCTGACTAAAAGCGTGGTAGTAAAATATTCCAGTTTCTTTTCTTTTGCCGTAAGCGCGGTTCTTTTAAGCCTCTGGTACCAGCATATCGGGCACCTCTGGGGCTTTTGTTCCATAAAATTAATGTGGCGGAAGAACTCAAAAGGAAGATACTCCGGATAATAGACATCTAAGCCGCAAGAACTGCTAAAATCCTCAAGCGCTGTTTTTCTGTTTTTATATTCCTGGTACGGATGGATATTGGGATTATAAAAAATCCCGGATACGCCAAAGCCCTGTTCCTTAAGCCTTTTTAAAGGATAAATAGCGCATGGCGCACAGCAGATATGTAGCAAGATATCCATAACTTACAAGTAGTGTTAGAATAGCTCCTGCTGCTTGTCTTTTATATTTTTAATTCCAAAATGCGCAAACGCAGCCTTGGTAACCGTTCTTCCGCGGGGGGTGCGTTTCAAATAGCCTGCCTTAAGCAGGTATGGTTCTACTGTATCTACGATAGTGTCTACTTCTTCGTTAAGGCTGGCAGCTATCGATTCAACGCCCACTGGTCCGCCATCATGCAGCTCTATTAAAGCCTTTAAGAATTTACGGTCAAGATGGTCAAACCCCGCCTCATCAATACCCAGGTCATTAAGTATCTTAGCGGCAACCGGCACATCTATCCTGGCTATATTCTGCACCTGTGCATAATCCCTCACCCTTCTTAAGAGCCTGTTGGCTATCCTCGGGGTGCCCCTTGAGCGCCTTGCGATCTCATCAGCTGCTTGCGCGGTTACCTCTACCCCAAGTATCTTAGCTGAATGTTTTATTATCTTTGCCAGGTCTTCTATCTGGTAAAAATCCAGGTTATAAAAAATACCGAACCTGCTCCTTAAGGGAGACGCAAGCAACCCTACCCTTGTTGTCGCCCCCACAAGGGTAAACGGCTTTAAATTGAATTTTATCGTCTTGGCATACGGGCCTTTATCAATAACAAAATCTATCTGGAAATTCTCTAAGGCCGGGTATAAAAATTCTTCCACCACTTTTGACAACCGGTGTATCTCATCAATAAAAAGGATATCACCCTTTCCCAGGTTAGTCAGTATACCTATCAGGTCGCCTGCCCTCTCTATGGCAGGACCGGAAGTAGCCGTGATCTTTGCATTCATCTCGTGGGCTATGATATGTGCAAGGGATGTCTTGCCTAAGCCCGGCGGGCCGGAAAACAATATATGTTCGACAGGCTCATTTCTCTGCCTGGCAGCAGTAAGACATATGTTAAGGTTATCCACTACCTCTTTCTGGCCGACAAATTCCTGGAACTTAGCCGGCCTCAGAGACATATTCAATACGACGTCCTCTTCGGTCTCATTAAGCCTGGTAAGAAAATCGTCCGGGTTATCACCGGCAGCGCCTTTCAAACCGGAAGAAGCAATGGTATCTTTATTGCTCAGTATCTTCTGCCTTATTTCTTCTTTCATAAGGGATTATATTCTCCTTGTTCCTGACTACTTCTATTTCGCCGAAAAGCGATTTCTGCCTGGCAACTATTTCTTTCAACCTTATTAATTCCAGTATACCTAAGAAAGTGACTACTACTTCTATCTTATTCCTTGCCTCGCTGAATAACCGTGATATCTGTACACTCTGTTCTACTAAAAGCAGGTGCAATATCTGGTGGATCTTATCTTCAACTGTAAACTCATCTTTTATAACCTCATAAAATAATTCCTTCGGGACATCCTCTAATGCCCTGGAAAAAGCAGCGATAAGGTCAAAGAGGTTTGCCTCAAAATACACTTCGTTCTTGCCTGCGGCATCTTGCTTCTCAGGGAGCTTGGGCCTTTTAAATACTTCCTGCTGGGCTGATTCCCTTTCGCGTAAATCTTGTGCTATCTCTTTGAATTTCTCGTATTCCAGCAGCCTCCTGACTAACTCTGCCCTGGGGTCCTCAGCCTCCGCCTCCGGCGCCTCTTCCTTCTCTGCGGGCAGAAGCATCTTGGACTTTATCTGCAGGAGTGTTGCTGCCATTACCAGGAATTCCCCGGCGATATTTAAGTCAAGCAGCCTCATAAGCTCAAGATAACGCAGGTATTGCTCAGTGACCTCTTTTATCGGGATATCATAAATATTAAGATGATCCTTCTTTACCAGATACAGAAGCAGGTCGAGCGGCCCCTCGAAAATATCTAATTTTATCTTATATCCGGACATTATGTTTTAGATCCCCAGAAGTTTTTTTGCCTGCGATATCGTTTCTTTTGCAAGCACATGCGCTTTTTCTCTTCCTGCCTCAAGTATAAGTTCTATCTTTTTCTTATCTTTGGCCAGTTCATCCTTTTTTTTCTGTAAAGGCGCAAGGTAATCGATGAGTATCTGAGATAATTCCTTCTTGCAGTTTATGCAGCCGACTTTAGCCTGCCGGCATAAAGTAGCTACCTCTTTTTCCCTTTCAGGAGCGAAAAGTTTATAGTAATTATGCACGTTGCATTTATCCGGGTGCCCGGGATCAGTTATCCTTATCCTTTCCGGGTCGGTAAACATATTCATTACTTTTTTCTTAAGGCTTTCGCTCGGCTCAGATATAGCAATAAAATTATCATAGCTTTTGCTCATCTTGCGGCCATCAAGCCCTAATAACCTCGGAAATTTTGTTAACAGCCCTTCCGGCTCCGGAAATAGTTCTTTCTTATAAAGAGAATTGAACCTGCGGCCTATCTCTCTGGTTAATTCAAGATGGGGTAACTGGTCTTCTCCTACAGGCACAGCTGTTGCTTTATAAAGAAGTATATCCGCTGCCTGAAGCACGGGATACCCGAGGAAAGCGTAAGTCTTTAAGTCGCGGTTTGCGACCTGCTTTAACTGCTCTTTATAAGTAGGGCATCGCTCAAGCCACCCAAGAGGGGTAATCAGCGAAAATATCATGCTCAGCTCAAGATGCTCCTTTACCTGCGATTGCACAAAGACTATGGATTTAACAGGGTCTATCCCGCAAGCCAGCCAATCGGCTACATTATCAAATATATTCTCTTGGATAGCGGAGGGGTCTTCATATTCGGACATAAGCGCATGCCAGTCGGCAACCATAAATAAACATTCGTGGAGCTCCTGTAATTTTACCCAGTTATTCAGCGCTCCGACTAAATGCCCAAGGTGGAGTTTTCCTGTAGGCCGCATCCCGCTAAGTATACGTTTTTTTATCATAATGATATATCTTAAGGTTGCTTGATGTTACGGAATATTAAATGACGTTACGTGATGTTGCCTTTGTAACCTCATTTAACCTATTTATAATTTTCTGGCGATCTTCTCAAGTTCAAATGCCTCGATTACATCGCCTTCCATTATCTCATTAAAGTTAGCTAAAGATATCCCGCATTCGTAACCTTCGGCTACCTCTCTTACATCGTCTTTAAACCTCTTTAACGAAGATATCTTGGTTTCTATAACCTCGCTGCCGTTACGTAATAAACTGACAGATGCCGAACGGGTGATTGTGCCCTTTATTACCTGGCAGCCTGCGATCAACCCGGATTCGCGCGAAAGCTTAAACACTTTCTTTACCTGTGCCTTGCCTAAAAAGACCTTTTTTAATTTCGGCTCAAGCATGCCTTCTACTGCGGCTTTTATATCATTTCCTAACTCGTAAATTATATTATACGTCCTGACATCCACGCCTTCTTTAGCCACCAATTCGGCAGCCTTATCTTCCACGGGGACATTAAAACCAAGCACCAGCGCATTTGAGGCAACCGCAAGAATGATATCCGAAGAATTAATACTGCCTACGCCTTCATGGATTATATCCAGTTTTATCTCTGAGACATTGAGTTTATTGAGCATATCTTTGATCGCCTCAATAGAACCCTGGACATCAGCCTTTATAATGAGCTTCAGGTCTTTAATCTTGCCCTGCTGTATCTGATCATGCAAGTCTTCTAAGCTTATTCTTTTTATGGGCGCGAGTTGTTCCTCTTTTTCTTTATCCTGCCTTATATTGGAAAGAGACCTTGCTTCTTTCTCGTCTTTAACCACAAAAAACTGCTCGCCTGCCTGGGGTATGCCTGATATTCCCAGGACCTCAACAGGATTAGACATCCCGGCCTTGGTTACCGAACGGCCGCGGTCATCAAACATCGCCCTTATCCTGCCATAAAAATTACCCACGATTAAATTTTCGTTTAAGTGCAGGACGCCGCTCTTAACCAATAGTGTTACTACTATTCCCTTGCCTTTGGTAAGCTTTGATTCTATCACAATGCCGTTTGCAGGCCTGTCAGGATTGCCCTTTAATTCCAACATCTGGGACTCTAACAGGATCATCTCTAAAAGATTATCAATACCCTGGCCTGTCTTTGCCGATACCGGGACAGTTATGGTTTTGCCTCCCCAGTCTTCAGGTGTAAGGTTTAATTCAGCAAGCTCCTTCTTTACCTTATCTACGTTAGCCTGCTGCCTGTCAATTTTATTAAGCGCGACAATGATAGATACACCGGCTGCTTTGGCATGATCTATAGCTTCTTTAGTCTGGGGCATGATGCCTTCATCAGCGGCAACCACTAATACTACTATATCGGTGATACTTGCTCCGCGTGCGCGCATGGCCGTAAATGCTTCGTGGCCGGGCGTATCCAGGAATGTAATTTCGCCTCCGGGAAGGATTACGCGGTATGCTCCAATATGCTGGGTGATCCCGCCGTGCTCGCTCTCTACGACTTTGGTTTTTCTTATCGCATCCAATAATGAAGTCTTGCCGTGGTCAACATGGCCCATAAAAGTAACTATCGGAGGCCTGGGTTTAAGGGCTCCCGGCGCATCTTTATCCTGATGCACTTTAAGGATCTGCGCTTCTTCATCCGGAGCCATGACTATCGCAAAACCGTATTTCTCTGCTATTTTAGAGACAATATCCTGGCCTAACGGCTGATTCATGCCGGCAAGTATCTTCATCTCCATCAGCATTTTTATCAGGACAGACGGTTTCTCCTGAAGCTTTACAGAAAGGTCCTTTACGGTTATAGGAAGCTTGAGTTCGAGTTCTTTAAGTTTTCTCTCGGGTTGCACAGTCTTAACTTCCGGTTTTTCTGGCGCCTGCTCTTTGTGATATACCGGCTCCTGTTTAACTGTTTTTACTGCAGCCGCCGGCTTTACTGCCGAAGTTTTGACCGGTCCTTTTATCTCAGGTTTAGACGAAGGTAAAGGAGCCTGCTGCTGGCCGGGAAGCGGTACCTTGCGTTGCTCCGGAGCTTCTTTCTTAATCTCCGGCTTAGGTATATGCTCTTTTACAACCGGGGTTTTAGCCGCCTTTACTTTCTGCTCAACAGTAGTTACAGGAATAACCTCTTCCTTTTTAAGGTCTGCCTTCTTATGTTTTAAGACTACTGCTTTTTTTATAACAGGCTTAGCCGATGTTTTAGGCTTAGGCAAAGTTTTTACCGTTTGCGCCTTTTTAATGGCTGCCGGTTTTTTTGCCTTAGGCTCTTTCTTGGTCTTTATCTTCTCTTTTTTTGCTTTTATCATAATTTCCTTTTGTATTTTTATCCTTAAGCTTAAAAACTACTCCTTGCGGGACAGCTTCTTTGCTTCTTTTATAATTTTTTCCGCCTTCTTCTCTCCTATGCCTTTTATCTCGGTAAGGCCGCCTACTCCGGCTTTAAGGATATCATCAACAGAATTTAATCCTGCTTCTTTAAGGCTTGAAAGTAGCTTTTCCCCGACGCCGGGCAACTCGCTTAAGGCATCCTGGGCCTGGGCAATACCCTCTGCTTCTTTTTCCTCTTTTGCCTGCTCTTTCTGCGCTTCTTCAGCTGCCTCGGCCTGCAATCCGGATTTAGACCTTATGTCTAGCTCCCAACCGATCAACCTTGAGGCAAGGCGCACGTTCTGGCCGTGTTTGCCTATGGCTAAAGAAAGCTGGTCATCATCGACTATGACCTGCGCTTTGAGCTGGTCCTTATTCAGCTTGATCTCGGAGACTTTGGCCGGCGAGAGTGATGCTTTTATGTATTCTTTGATGTCTTCGTTGTATCTTACTATATCAATCTTCTCGCCCTGCAGCTCATTTACGATGTTCCTGACCCGGTTACCTCTCATCCCCACGCAG
Organism: Candidatus Omnitrophota bacterium; assembly: GCA_003598025.1. Taxonomy (NCBI): domain Bacteria; kingdom Pseudomonadati; phylum Candidatus Omnitrophota; species Candidatus Omnitrophota bacterium. Next base: position 293,326 of record QZKH01000002.1, on the reverse strand, counting down.
GCCCCTACAGAATCAACTTTATCATTCTTGGACCATACTGAGATCTTCGTCCTTTCCCCTGCTTCGCGGGAAATCGCTTTGACCTCTACAATACCATCATAAATCTCCGGGACCTCCAATTCAAACAGTTTTTTTACAAGGTTAGGATGCGTGCGCGATAATATAATCTGCGGTCCCCTGATTTCTTTTTTTACTTCAACGATATAGGCCTTTATGCGCTGGCCCTGCTTGAATTCTTCTTTAGGAGACTGTTCGCGCTTTAAAAGTATGCCTTCGGCTTTGCCTAAAAGGTCGATGATAATATTTCCTTTTTCAAACCTGTAAACGGTGCCCGAAACTATCTCACCCACCTTACCCTGGAATTCATTGAATACCACGTCTTTCTCGGCTTCGCGTATCTTCTGTATAATGACCTGCCTGGCAGCGGAAGCGGATATCCTGCCGAACTCAACAGAATTTATCTCGGCATCGTTTTTAAAGGTCTTTATCTTTCCGGTTAAGCGGTCCACTTTTACATGCAGTTCTTCGTCCGGCTTGACATCGATGACCTTTTTTGCCGCGCTTAAGAGCGCGCTCTCGACCGCTTCAATCAAGACCTCTTTTTTAATCCCTTTTTCCCTTTCAATCTGTTCTAGAATAGCTAATAATTCCTGACTCATTTTTTTCTCCGTTTTAAACCTGTTGTTTTGCTTTAGATATGATTCTGATGGGCAGCTCGATTACCCTGCCTGCCGAATCAATGCTCACCGAATCATCTTTAACATCTAATATTTTACCTGAATATTCCAGTTTTGAATCAAACTGCTCCTTAAGAAAAAATCTGGCTTCTTTGCCTATGCACCTGCCGAAATCCTCTCTTGTCCTTAAGGGGCGGTCTAAGCCCGGCGAAGAAACCTCAAGCAGGTATTTATCCTTTATCGTATCCCGGCTATCAAGTAAATCCCCGATCTGCTGGTTTAGCCTGGCGCACTCATCTATGCTAATGCCTCCGGACCGCCTATCAGCCAGTATCTTGACCACCGCCTTGTCCTGAGCGCGGAAAAAATTAAGCTCAACAAGGGTAAAACCTTCGTTTTCCAGTAGCGGCCTGATTAAATCCCTTAGTTCTTCCTCAAATATTTTATAATCCATACGTCGCCTCTTAAAATCTATTATGATAACTCTTTTATCTTGTCAATAATCACGGGCTCATCAATCAATAAATCTTTTTTGTCCCTGCGCAGCTTTATCTCTACTTTGCCTTCTTTTAAAGATTTCTGCCCAAAGACAATTATTATAGGTATGCCGATTAAATCAGCGTCTTTGAACTTAACCCCGGCCCTCTCATCTCTGTCATCCATCATCACGTCTATGCCTGCTTTTAAAAGCCCGGCATAACAAGACCGGGCTTTATCCATGATAGTTTTGTCGTTAACATCCAAAGGCAGGACAATTGCCTTAAACGGGCTTACTTCCGCTGGCCAGATTATACCGTCTTTGTCATTATTCTGCTCGATTATTGCTGCGATGAGCCTGGATACGCCTATGCCGTAACAACCCATGATAATCGGGTTCAGCTTTCCGTTCTCATTAAGAAAATTCGCGCCCAAGGCGCTGCTGTATTTGACCCCTAATTGAAATATATGCCCGATCTCAATTGTATTGACTTTATTAAGCCCGGATTTACAATGCCGGCAGCTGGTTATTTCTTCTTTAAAAGGCTTTGCTACCTTGCAATCCGGACAGTAAAGCACAATATCTTCGCCGCTTGCAGCAGGCACCATGAATTCATGGGAAACTTTACCCCCCATAACTCCACTGTCTGCCTCGACTGTCAGTATATCCAGCCCGCACCTGGAGAATATCCTAAGGTAGGCATCGTGCATCGCCTGATAATTTATATCCAGCCCTTTCTGGTCGCGGTCAAAACTATAGGCATCCTTCATGATAAACTCGCAAGCCCGCACTATCCCGAACCTGGGCCTTATTTCATCACGAAACTTTGTCTGTATCTGGTACAAAACCAAAGGCAGTTGCTTATAAGAAGACACATGGTTGGCTACCAGCTCAGTGATTACTTCTTCATGAGTAGGCCCAAGGCAGACTTTTCTGTTGCGCCTGTCCTGAAAACGAAACATCACTTCGCCGATATCTTTATCCCTTCCGGTCCTGGACCATAATTCAAGGGGATGCAAAGCAGGCAGAAGCAATTCGCTTGCCCCGCATGAACCCATCTCCTGACGGATGATATTTTCAATATTATTCAACACCCTTAATCCCAGCGGGAGATAAGAATACACCCCTGCCATGAGCATCCTGATCAATCCTGCCCTGAGCATCAGCTGATGGCTGACAGATTCAGCTTCCTGGGGGGATTCCTTTAATGTCGGTATAAATAGTTTTGTCCAAAGCATAAGCCAATTATCTTTCTTTAAGTTTTTTTATCTGCCTGATCAATTCCTTCTTTGAATCCTTGATAGAAACTTTTTTTACTGGTTTACCTTTATAAAACAGCAGGCCTTCGTTTTTTCCGAATGCAAGGCCTATGTCTGCTTCTTTTGCTTCGCCGGGCCCGTTTACAACACAACCCATAAACGCTACTTTCATGCCGGTCTTGCCTTTGCTTGCCTTATCTATATCCTTTTCAAAACCGGAGATAACATTTATCAGGTCCACCTGGCACCTTCCGCAGGTGGGGCAGCTTACAAACTGTATCCCGAATTTCCTTAACCCCAGCGACTCAAGGATGCTCTTTGCAACCCGTACTTCCTGCCTGGGATCGTCAGTCAAAGATACCCTTATTGTATCACCTATGCCGTTTAATAGCAAATGCCCCAAGGCAACGCTGGATTTAACCGCACCGTCCAGAGAAAAACCTGTTGCCGTAACCCCAAGATGCAGGGGATAATCGCTTAAGCGGCTGAATCTGGTATAAGCTTCTATTGTATCCAGCACATTGGAAGCCTTAAGAGAAACCACTGTATTATAAAATTTCAACCCCTCCAGCATCCTTAAATAAGCTAAAACCGAAGAAACCAACTTTGCCGGGGTGCTAATACCCTGGCCTCTTAATGAGCCTGAATTAGCCCCGACCCTTAAAGGGATATGCGCAGATTTAAGCGCAGAAACAATGTTTGCTACTTCATTTTTTTTATAGATATTACCGGGGTTAAGCCTGATTTTATCCACTCCGCTATCAATAGCAGCTATCGCCAGGCGCCAGTCAAAATGTATATCAGCGACAATAGGCAGGACAGAGCCTGCTTTTATCTTCTTTAAAGACCGGGCATCCTCCATATCGAGGACTGCCAGGCGCACTATCTGGCAGCCGCTCTCTTGAAGCTGCCCGATTTGACGACAGGTGCTTTCAATATCTTTAGTACTGGTCTTGGCCATAGACTGGATAGAGATAGCATTCCCCGCGCCGATCTTGACATTGCCGACTTTTACTAACCTTGTTTTGCTTCTCTTTATTTCATCCATCCGAATATTTTGCTCCCAAACCTCAGAAGGTCATTGTAAGTAACGATTAAAGCCAGGAATATAAGCAGGCTTATGCCTAAGCGCGTAATAATACGCTCGGTCTTAAGGCTGAAATTCTTTCCCCTGATTTTCTCAATAGCAAGAAACAATATATGCCCGCCGTCCAAAACAGGCAGAGGCAGTAAATTGAATATACCCAAGCTTATGCTTAAGAGGGCGATAAAATTCAACACCGCAATAATCCCCTGACTGGCGACATTTGATGTAATCATAAGTATACCCAATGGTCCGGTCACTGATTCCTTAAGCGATAACTGCCCGCTTATCATCCACCATAAGCTCTGATAGGTAAGCCTGGTAAGCAGCCAGGTTTTCTCAGCGGCCAATAGCAGTGATTCAAAAAACCCATGCCTTACTTTTATCAATTCATCGCTCTTCGGCTCTATCCCGATAATACCTATGCTTTTTTTCTTGCCTAAAATATCGTCAAACTCTTTTTCCTTGATAGTGACATCAAAATTTAACTCTTTACCTCCGCGCTCAACCGTAAGACTGACGATGTCTCCGGCTTTCTTTTCATATACCCCATCCTGTATCTCTTCCCATAAATTTACATTTTTCCCGTCTACTGATATGATCTTATCCCCTGCCTGCACGCCTGCAGCCTGAGCTCCCATGCCGTCTACAAGAGCCCCTACTGTTGAAGTCAATGTAGGATACCCTGCAAAGAAAACCACCCAAAAAAATAAAAATCCCAGCACATAATTAAGCAACGGCCCGCAGAAGACTATTGCCGCCCTTGCTTGCGGAGTCTTGCTTAAATATTCATAGGGCTTGCCTTTATATTCCTCAAGGCTGTCGCCTGACATCTTCACATAGCCGCCTAAGGGTACTAAAGATACGGAATATTCTGTATCTTTCTTCTTCCTCTTAAAAAGCTTGCGCCCGAAACCCACGGAAAATTCCTCGACCCGCACGCCGACTTTTTTGGCGCATAAGAAATGGCCGAGCTCATGCACTACTATGAGTATTCCAAGTATCAATAAATAGATTATTAAGGTTACCATATTATTTTAATTAAGCGATTTCTGGGCTTCTGCCTTTGCCCATTCATCAGAATAAAATATCTCTTTTAATGTAGGGTCCTTTATTAAACGGTGCTTTCTCATCACTTTTTCTATTATCCTGGGTATTGCAAGGAACCCGATCCTGCCATTTATAAAAGCATTTACACAGGTTTCATTAGCGGCATTCATGACAACCGGAAGGCTGCCGCCAGCCTTAGCTGCTTCATAAGCAAGCCTTAAACATTCAAATTTGCCGGTATCCGGCCTGTAAAAAGAAAACTGCTTGATTTTACAGAAATCTAACTGCGAATTAATGCCGTTTTGCAGCCTGTCGGGATAAGACAGGGCATACTGTATCGGCAGGCGCATGTCAGTCACAGATATCTGCGCAAGGATTATCCCGTCTAAAAACTCAACCATCGAATGTATCAAAGCTTCGGGGTGTATTACAACTTTGATTTTATCGGCGGATACCCCGAATAAATGCATTGCCTCAATTACTTCAAGCCCCTTGTTCATCAAAGTAGCAGAATCCACGCTTATCTTCCTGCCCATCTTCCAACAGGGATGCTTAAGTGCCTGCTCGACTGATATCTTATTTAACTGGCTCCTGCTGAATTTCCTGAACGGCCCGCCTGAAGCTGTAAGATGCAGCCTTTTTACCTGGCGCATTTCATTGCCCATCAGGCACTGCCAGATCGCAGATTGCTCGCTGTCAACCGGGCATATGTTTATTTTTTTTCTGGCGGCCATCCTCATCACCAGGTGGCCGGCCATAACCAGCGCCTCTTTATTTGCCAGCGCAATATCTTTGGCGGAATTGATAGCACTAATGAGTGGCCGTAATGCCGCAGAACCGCTTATTGCCATCATCACCTGATCAATACCGGATAATCCTGCCATTTCATCCAGGCCGTCTGCGCCGGTAAATATCCTGACGGCTGATGGCCTTAACAGCCTTTTTAACTTTGCCGCAGCTTTCTCATCGCTGACGCACGCATATTCAGGCCGGAAGATCTTAATCTGACGGTATAAAAGATCGGTATTGCTATTAGTGCTGAGGGCAACCGCCTTAAATTCCCCGGGAAAATTCTTTATGATATCCAGGGTATTCTTACCGATGGAACCGGTTGAGCCCAAAACAGCTATTTTCTTCATTTTACTATTATTACTGAATCCTCAGCAGCGCGCTGACGTAAAAATAAAATACCGGGCCTGTAAAAAGCAGGCTGTCTACAAAATCTAATACCCCTCCCATGCCCGGGAGTATCTTGCCTGAGTCTTTTACCTGGCAGTCCCTTTTTATCAAGGATTCTGAAAGGTCGCCCAATTGGCCCAATACTCCCATAATGAAACCTACAAACACAAGATGGGCGTAGCCAAGCCCAAGCAGCGGCTTGCATACAAAAGCAACTATTATACTGCAAAACAATCCGCCTACCGCGCCTTCAAGCGATTTATTAGGGCTCACTCTTGGCATAAGCGGGGTCCTGCCAAAACGCCTGCCGACCAAATAAGCCCCAACATCGCCGGCCTTGGTGATTAATAAGACTGCCACAAGCAGGCCTGCCCCTGCGTAGAAATACCTGACCCTTATCAAAAAACTTAAGAACCACGATACATATATTATGCCGAATATCGTAGTAGATATATCAACTATGACGCCGGAATTGTCCCTGCGCCGAAACTGCATAAGAAAAAGCGACAAAAGACCGAGGACTATAAAGAGAAATTCCCAATTTCTTGTAAGCTCAAAACGGTAAATAAGCGATAAAGGTATGACCGTACCTAAGCCTATACCGAAATACTTGTAGGTATTTATGCCCTTTTTCTCCAGCATCTTAAAGAATTCATAAAGGGCGACAACTATGAAAGCAGTTATCATCAGGCCGCACAGCCAGTCGATTGATATGAAAACAAACAATACCAGCGTTAATGCCAGCGAGCTAAGGACCCTGTATTTAAGCATAGTCTTGACTTTTTAAATTCCGCCGAACCTCCGGCTCCTTGATTTATATTCTTTTATCGCCTTCTCCAGGTCATCTCTCGTAAAATCAGGCCAGTATTTTTTCGGGAAATACATCTCGGCATATGATAACTGCCAGAGAAGAAAATTGCTCAGGCGCATCTCGCCGCTAGTCCTTATCAGCAAATCGGGGTCCGGCAGGCCGTAAGTATAAAGAAATTTAGCGATAATATTTTCATCTACGCTTTCTAATGCGATCTCGCCCCTTGTTACCAGCGGGATGATTTTCTTGAAAGCATCAACTAATTCCTGCCTTGCCCCATAATTAAGCGCAAGCACCAATGTTAAACCGGTATTATCCTTGGTCTTCGCCTGGACCTTTCTTATTTTATCCTGGATATATTGAGGGAGCGGCTCATCCCTGCCGATAATAAGCAGCCTCATATTGTTCTCATGCAGCTCGATAGCCTCATGGTCAAGGAAGCTGTCTAAGTAACGCATCAGTATCTCTATCTCTTTTTTAGGCCTGTTCCAATTCTCCGTAGAAAACGCAAAGAGCGTAAGCACGCGCACCCCGAATTCATCGGCGGCCTTTATTACCTCTCTTATCCTCTTTGTGCCTTCTTTGTGACCTGCGGTCCGGGATAAGCCTTTTTCAGTGGCCCATCTTCCGTTTCCGTCCATGATTATAGCAATATGTCTGGGAATATTTATCTCTTGAGGCATACTCTTTAAACAAGCTGATTTTCAGTCCTTGTGTTTTCTGTAATCTATGTTAGGAAAAATATTATCCTTGCGCTCTATTTCGGAAAGCCAGTTGTTATCTATGGAATTTGATTTTATCTCTTCAAACAACCTCATAAAATTAAGCAAATGGTTTTTTGTCCGCTGGACTGCGTAAGAAGTATGCGTACCGGTGCCAAGGATAAAAGCCCAGTCTGAACTTTGAGCTAAAAGCAGTTCGCGCAGGCACTGGTTCAATGCCCTAAGTTGTATGCCCTGCGCATTAGGATAAGCATCAACCAGCTCGCTCATTTTCTCTGAAGCAGCATGCAGGTGCCTGTATATCCAGTCGTTAGAACCCTGCAGCCACATCTCGCTGTAGCCTTTCCATCCCCAGCTTGACATTGAAGGCGTCACCACCTGGTTGCGCGGGTTCTCGATTAAATATTCCGAAGCTGTTATCAGCCTGATATCATCCTGGTCAAAAACTATCTTCCTGATTAAAAAATCCAGCCACATAACGCCTTCATACCACCAATGCCCGTATAATTCAGCGTCATAAGGCGAGACTATTATCGGTTTCTTCTTCAGAAGATCAAACAGGTATTCGGCTTGTTTCTGCCTGTTAAACATGAAATTACCTGCATGTTCGGCGGCCTTTTCCCTGGCTAATTCAGGCGAATAAGGCTGCTTGTTTTCGCTGCCGGTTATGCGGAAATATTTTATTCCCGTATTTATCCTGATACCGTCAGGATGTATATAAGGACGGATATAATCATAATCAAGGTCAAAGCCTATGTCGCGGTAAAATTCACGGTAAAAATAATCTCCCGGATAACCTTCTATTGAAGACCAGACCTGTTTAGATGACTCAAGGTCCCTGCCGAAAGATGCAACGCCGGATTTACAATATACAGGCGCAAACACGCCGTATTTGGGGCGGGGAGTCGCATGCAAGATTGCATGGGCATCGGTAAAGAAATATTTTATGCCTGCTTCTTTCAGTATCTGGTCATCTCCCGGGTTATACCCGCATTCAGGTAGCCAGATACCCCGGGGCCTTCTGCCGAATACGTTTTCATAATGGTCCGCTGCCACCCTTACCTGCGCATTGACCGAAGCCTTTGTCACATCCATAAGCGGGAAATAACCATGAGTCGCCCCGCAGGTTATTATTTCAAGTTTGCCGGCGTCCTGAAAACTTTTAAATGCACGCGTTAAGTCGCGGTTATACTTTTCAAAAGTACCCCTGACTTCATAAAACTTGCTCAAATACATATTGGCAAGATGGTTGAACTCAGGCATCCAGCGCGTCCTGTCCGCTTCCCTGTGCGCAAGTTCAATCAGTTTATTAATGTGCTTTAAGTAACGCTCCTGGAGCAGCCCATCCTGGAGCATCGAGCACAATGTCGGTGTCAGCGACATGGTTATCCTGAAATCAACATTATCGCGTATTAATTTTTCAAAGACCAGAATCAGAGGCACATAAGTCTCGGTTATGGCTTCATATAACCAATCCTCTTCAAGGAAATCCTCGTGTTCGGGGTGCCTGACAAAAGGAAGATGAGCGTGTAAAACTAAACACAAATAACCCTTATTCATTATCTGCCCCTTATTATTAGGTGTGAATAATCAGATTAATCTATTTAGTCTCTTTTTTGACTACAGGAGTTATAATTCTTTCATCCTGCTGGTCTCTGGATACCGCCTTGACAGGTATAACCTGCTTGCCATCAGGGAGGGCAAAACGCAGGCTGAAAGTGCCGTCAGGCCTTAAATTTATCTCTTTATTCTGCACGTATACTTTAGCATCGGGCTCGGTCGCCCCGTAAACGATGAGTTCTGTATTTACAACCAGCCAGAACTGCTTTTCTTTGAGCATCTGTTTTACCGGGCTGGCCATAGAAGCAAATCCCGGAGAGGAAAAGAATTCTTTCCTTATCTTTTCCTGCCATCCCTTGCCTACAGGAGAACTCTTGCCGAAACCAAATCCCATGCCGTAGAGCCTGGCGAATAAGTCATCGGGGATCATCCACTCCTCGTCGGTTATCCAGGACGGGCCGGCCAGAGGGGTAGTGACAAAGTTGGAACGCAATATTGTGATAAACCTGCCGTCGCCAAGCATCAATCCAATATCCACGCACCAGGACCTGCCGTCGGAACCGGTATCTACGTACCAGTTATTTGCGTTCCTGTTTATATCAATATCAAAATACCTGTTGGCGTTCTTGCCGTCGAAATCTATACCTGTTACATCATATGCCCTAAGGAGCAATTTTGCCGAAGCGACTTTATCTGCTCCTAACTTTGACTTAAAATGCGACCATGTCGGCTCTGTTATCTCCCAATAGGCATGCAGCCACCAGGGGTCGCGAACCTGCAAAACCATTTTGTCTTTACCATAGGCGCCGGATAATTCCTGCGGATAAGCCCGCGCCTGCCTCATATTCTCCGGATTGGAGAATTTTGTCATACCGACTTCTACTTCCTGGTTGCCCAATACATTCTGGCTGGGTTGTATTTCTTTAGCCTTTTGTTTTTTTGCAGTATCAACGCCTGATTCAGAAAGCTTAAGCATCCGGAGCAGTTTTTTAAAAACTTCTTTTAACTTCCTTAGTATTGCCATACGCCCTCCTCTTCTCGCAATAAAAAAGGGGATAATCTCATCCCCTCTCTTAAGGTCAAAAAAAATACCCTTCTTTCCACAGGCCTAGTTCATTTTTTAAGTTTATTGGCTTTGTTTCCCGCGAGTGCTTCTTCTAGCTGCCTTTCCAAGGATTCTTTTTCTTTGGTGACTTTGTTTAATTCTTCTTTTATGCTCTGGCTTATCATCTTCTCCTGCTCCAGGAGATTCTTGGTCTTCCCTAAATCCCCGGCCAAGGCCTCCGACTCTTTAGTGAGGGCCGCGATCTTCTCCTGCATAGAGACTTTATCCTGGGAGACCTTGCTCAATTTTTCTTCAGCTTCCAGTTTATTAAAGATCTCTTTTTCCCGCGCGGCTTTCTGGCGGCTGGCGTTGCTGCAGGAACTGAAAGTTATTACCAATAAAACCACGCATAAAGCACCTAATATATATACAAGCTTATTGCCTAAATTATCCAGCTTTAGCATCTTTATATCCAGTAAAGTTATTTGATTTTGCCTTGGGGCATAGGTTCGGGCGCTTCCTGCGAATCCTTAACCTTCTGAACCTTGGGCAGTATTACGATCTCAACCCTGCGGTTTGCCTGCATACCCAGTTTTGTATCATTCGGTGCAACCGGGCGGAACTCTCCGTAGCCTATGGCAGATAACCTCTCCGGTGCAACTCCTGCGTTATCAGCCAGATAATGCAGCACGCTAAGCGCTCTTGCTGATGAAAGTTCCCAGTTTGATTTCCAGCCGGAATATTTTATAGGCTGGTTATCAGTATGGCCTTCGATTCCGACGTTCAGGTTAGGCACATCTTCTCTTAATACTGAAGCAACTTTATCCAAAGTAGAATAAGCATCCTTCTTGATCTTTGCCTTTCCTGAATCAAATAAAACATCGGCGACAAAATTTATGACTAAGCCCTTCTCCATCATCTTGAGGCTCACCTGCTTATCGCGGATCTCATCGCTTAACTTGCTCTGTAATATTTTCATCGTGCTGTTTAAATCATCGAGCTGGCGCGATAATTCATCGATTTTCTGCAAATCTGACCTTCTTCCCTTTTGGAAGATAAATGTGCATCCCACTAAACTTGTTGCTAATAAGATTATTAAAACGATTTTGGATACTTTAGTCATCATAGATTTCCTCCTTTTAGATTAAGGTCAAATATATCATACCTATATATATTAGTCAAGGGATTTTGAGCCCAATCTGCATACAAAAGGGGCCTTACAGGTTTAATGGAAACCCCCGGTTTCCAAAGGTTTTACCTGGGCCTTAACTTCTTTATTTTCAAATTGGTTATGAAAATTTCAGACCCTGATGGTATCTTCTCTTGAAGAGCCGACTGAAACCATGGTTATATCTGTTTTAAGCAAGCCGCCCAATAAAGACAGGTAATCCCTTGCTTTTACAGGCAGGTCTTTATAGCGCCTGATATGCGTCAGGCTATCCTGCCATCCTTTTACTGTCTTATATATTGGCTTTGCGTTTAACAATACCTCATAATCATAGGGAAACTTGTGAAAGATCTTACCTTTATATCTATATGCAGTACAAACCTTTATCTCCTTAAGCCCGCTTAGGATATCCATTTTCATTAAAGCCATCTCATTTATGCCGTTTAAGACAACAGCTTCTCTGGACATTAGCGCATCAAACCAACCGCACCTGCGCGGCCTTCCCGTGGTTGCCCCGAACTCCCTGCCCTTCCTGCGCATAAATTCATCAAAAACAGGGCCGAACTCCGTCGGAAATGGCCCTTCGCCGACCCGAGTGGTATATGCCTTGGCTACCCCTAATATCTTGTCTATTTTATTGGGCGGCATACCTGAGCCGATACATGCCCCTGCCGCAACTGCAGACGAAGAAGTGACAAAGGGGTATGTGCCAAAGTCTATATCCAGAAAAGTACCTTGCGCGCCTTCAAACAATATATCTTTTTTCTTAAGCAGGGCATAATTCAGCTCTTCTGTAATATCATATACATATTCTGAAAGGTACCTTGCATAAGCCAGGTATTCTTTATAAACTGCCCCGAAATCAAAACCTGTATGCTTATAGACCTTTTTGAATATTTCGTTCTTTTCGTTGATATTATCTTCCAGCTTGCTTTTAAAGACCCTGGGGTTAAGCAGGTCAACCATCCTGATGCCGCAGCGGTTTATTTTATCCGCATAACAAGGGCCTATTCCGCGGCCGGTCGTCCCGATCTTATGCGCGCGCTTGGTCTCCCTCAACTGGTCCAGGATCTTATGATACGGCAATATAACATGGGCAAGCGGTGATATTTTAAGCCGGCCTTTTATATTTATTCCCGAAGAGACCAGGCCTTTTATTTCCTGTATAAGGGTAGACGGGTCTATTACCACGCCGTTACCGATACAGCAGACCTTGCCCTTATGTAATATACCCGACGGTATAAGATGGAATATGTACTCTTTATTATTTACAATGACAGTGTGCCCGGCGTTACTCCCGCCCTGATAGCGGACGATATAATCCACCTCTCCGGACAAAATATCAATTATCTTGCCTTTTCCTTCGTCTCCCCATTGCGTCCCGATGATGATCGTATTCATGATTTTAAATGGCTGATAGGTTAATTGGTTTAAATGGTTACTTCAAAAATCCTGCGTGCTATGTCCGGGTATTTAGCGATAAATTTCAGCTCTTCGTCCACAAGCGGCTTCTGGTTGTGGACATTTGCATAACGCACCAGCTCAAGTATTTCCGTAGCCTCCTCATCATTGCGGAAAGCCACCTCAAGCTTATCATAAACGTTCCTGAAGCCCTTTATACCGGAATATTCCCCTGCGGTTATTTTCCTGCCGGTCTCAATTATCTCGGGCTCGCCCCTTCCCAACTCTTCATAATCATAGAGTTCGTAATTGCGCCTGTCTTTTAAAGCTCCGTCGGCGTGTATTCCCGATTCATGCGCAAAGGCATTAGCGCCCACCCCCGGCTGGTTTATCGGTATGGGTACCCCGAAAGCATAAGAGGCATATTTGCATGTCTTCCATGATGCTTTTAAATCAACTCTCTGATCAAGGGTATATTCCTTCATGCCATTGCCGTATTTTATCGCAAGAATCACAGATACAAGGTCCGCGTTTCCGGCGCGCTCGCCCATGCCGTTAATACAGGTATTTATATAAGCATCCATGCCGCTGTCGTTGGCTGCCTTTGCCCCGGCGATAGAGTTAGCTACCACCAGGCCGATGTCATTATGGCAATGTATTTCTATCGGCATCTGCACTGCATCAGCCAATTCTTTTATCCTTTCATAAATAGTAAAGGGTGTGTCGCATCCAAGCGTATCGCAGTACCTGAGCCTGTCAGCGCCGGTTTTCTTAGCGGACAAACCGAACTCAATAAGATACTCCATCCTTGTACGCGATGCATCCTCGGCATTGACCCCAATACTTTTTGCGCCCAGCTTACGGGCTTCTTTTACCGCTTCGGTCATCTCTTTTATCACGGAAGCATGGTCAAGCTTGCCTTTGAATTTATGTATTATCATCTGGTCCGAAGTAGATATTGATAAATTCACATTTTCAAGCCCCGGCACCAGTTTAAACGCGGATTTTACATCCTCCTTTGTCGCCCTGAGCCAACCTTCCAGCTTTATCGGAGAAAGCCCGCCTTTTTTAGCCAGTTCAATATTAGCATTAAGATAATTGGTCTCATGATGCGTCAGGGGAAACCCAAACTCCGATTGATAAATCCCCATTTCATTGAGGTATAAATTAATCATTGTTTTTTGCAGCTTGGACAAACAGATGCGGGAAGTCTGCACCCCGTCCCTGTTAGTAACGTCAATAATATAAATTTTTGGTTTACTCATAAAAACCTCCAAAGGTTAGTTCATTGCTCATAGTTCATTGTTCATAGAAATATCTCCATATCCATGAACCATCAACTATGGACTATGAACTAAGTTACTTTATTATACTCTTCAACTCTTCCTTATTCGGCGCGCCTTTTATCCCGAAGATCTCCTGGTTATTCATAAGAAAGGTCGGGCCAAAATTAATCTTAAGCTCTTTTGTCAAGCCGGAATTCTTATCCAACAGCTCTTTGCCTTCAGCTGACCTGGCACAAGCAGAGATCTTATTGGGATCAAGCTTGCCCAAACAATCCTGCCACCAGCTGCTGTAAATATTTTTGCTTCTGCAGGTTATATAATCCCAGAAATCCTGCGGGTAATATTTCTCTATGCAAACAGCGCGCATGTATTCCTCTTCCTGATAAGCATTGCTTCCGCCTGCGGCTTTTTCATTCTCGCTGGCAAAAAAATGCACTGCAGGATTAAACTCTTTTACCGCCTCAAGTACGCTTGCCGCATCTTTCTCAAACAAATTGATAAACAGGTCCCGTTGCCCTGCAGCTTTATTCCTGCCCAGGAAATATGAGAAACCGCTGAACTTCGGGTCTACTACATAATACTTGCCATTCTGCATTATGCTGTTCTTTAGCTTAACATATGCCTCATCTTTGACAATACTCTCATCAAAAAGATAAAGCGGCAGGCTCTCAGGCTTGACTGAAGCGATTATCTCCTCTGCCTGTTTGCCGGGATATTCAATGTTAATAATTTTAAGGTTAGAAAATACCTTTTTAAAGAACCCGAGCACGCCCTCCGTATTGCAGGTAACACAGTCTTTGGGCTTGATTACAGTGATGTTGACCTGCTGCGCTTTTTCAAATTTACATTTGGAATTCATTGTGCCCGGCTCAATACACTGGCCGATAAAACCCTCTTTCTTGCAGTTGGCTCCGGAAAAACAATCAGGCATGATCTTTAATATTTCCGCATCATCTTTTATCTTGTCAGAGAGCCTGGTATCATCAACGCTGAATTTTGTTATTTTCTTGTTACCTATATCAAGCACTGCCTTATTCAGCTTCCTCGCCTGCCATGACGGCCGAAGCATAAGCGTTGAATTCACTTTGACAAACGGCTCCTTGCCTGTCTGCAACCCGCCGGATATAAGCACATCTATCCCCGGCACATTATTAATCAGGCTTAAATCTCCGGATTCACCAAGGTGGCTTAATACAATGATTATATCGGCTTCTTTTCTTACTTTGGTAATCGTATTCTTAAGCGCTGCTACCGGCTCAACGAATTCTAAACCCTGGGCCTTCGGCATCGCCCCGAGGTCTGTAAGGCCGATTATCCCGATCCTTGTGCCTTTTACTTTTTTTATCATATAAGGCAATATGCTCTTTGATTTATTTATATTGCAGGAAAGGAACTTAATACCGGAATTTACAGCTTCCTTCTCCAGAAAATCCCTTCCGAAATTGAATTCGTCATTGCCGATATTTACGGCATCATAACGCATCATCTCCATCGCCTTGAAATTTATTTTTGAGCGCTGCATATCAAGCTGGCTGTTCTGCGTAAATTCATCTAATGGCCCGCCGGCAGTAAATGCGCCTGCATCCAATAGCAATAGGTCCGGGTATTTTTGCCTCATCTCCTTTACCAGCGTTGCGCGCCTGCTAATTCCGCCGTCTTTTTCTAACGGGCAGCTGCAGGTATAGATCATGGCATGGGTCTGCCCGGTATAAAGCAGGACTACCTCTTCAGCGCTGGCAGCATGCTGCAGAAGGATAACTAACAACAAAAATAAGCTTTTTCTTAAAAGCACCGATAACAGGCTTAATCTCTTCATATTTTCACCACCTTGGCAGATAATATATTCTCCAGTTTTCTGATGCTTTCAAGAAGCTCGCCTGATATAGGGCTATCCACGTTTAAAACACTGATAGCTTCCCCGCCCTGCGTCTTCCTGCCGAAACTCATCGCCGCGATATTTATATTATGCTTGCCTAATAAAGTACCGAGGCTTCCGATAATGCCGGGACGGTCAAGGTTCCTTATCATAAGCATGTCTCCCTGAGGGGTTGCCTCAACATAATATTCGTCTATCTTGACTATCCTGGGCTGTTTATTGGAAGAAAGTGTGCCGCAAACCTGCCTTGTATCCTTATCGGTCTTTATTTCAACTTTGATGAGGTTGACAAACTCTTCTTCTTTGCTTGATCTGGATTCCTTGATATTAATGCCTCTTTCTTTAGCGATAGCAATGGCATTAATAAAATTGACCGTCTCTTTTAATATCGGGCTAAGCAGGCCTTTGGTCAGCGCCATGGTCAAAGGGGCAAGGTTATTAGCGGTGATATCCCCGCTGTAAATGACATTTACCTCCTGGAACCTTCCGTCGGAAAGCTGGCTGGCAAAAGAACCCAATTTATCCGCAAGGTTGATATACGGCTCTATAGTCTTACATACCTCCGCCTCAAGGCACGGATAGTTAGCCGCGTTCCTTATGCCTTTATTCAAAAGATAATCCCTTATGCACTCTGAAATCTCTATGGCTACATTTACCTGCGCCTCTTCTGTTGAGGCGCCCAGATGGGGGGTAATGATAACATTATCAAGCTTTAATAATTCGTTATCGGTATTAACCGGCTCCTTCTCGAACACATCCAAAGCTGCGCCTGCTACTTTTCCTTCTTTGACTGCTAAAGCCAAAGCCGCCTCATCAATGATCCCGCCGCGGGCGCAATTTACCAGGCGTACGCCCTTCTTCATCATATTGAATTCTTTAGTTGATATCATGTGCCTGGTCTCCTCGGTAAGAGGGGTATGCACAGTTATGTAATCGCTCTCGGACAAAACCTTGTTTAATTCAGCTACTTCAATACCTAAGCTCTCGGCAACCTCTTTTGATAAAAACGGGTCATATGCAAGTATTTTCATCCCGAAAGAAAGCGCCCGCTTTGCTACCTCTTTTCCTATTCTGCCGAAACCGACTATCCCTAAGACTTTATTGTAGAGCTCGACGCCCATAAATTTGGAACGTTTCCATTCTCCATTCTTTGTGGATACATTCGCCTGTGGTATATTCCTTGATAAAGACAGTATCATACTGAAGGTATGTTCTGCTGTAGATATAGTGTTTCCCGCAGGCGTATTCATGACAATAACGCCTTTTGCGGTCGCGCTATCTAAATCCACGTTATCTAACCCCACGCCTGCACGGCCGATAACTTTAAGCCTTGATGCCTTTTCAATGATGTCCTTAGTCAGCTTGGTCGCGCTGCGCACGATAACCGCATCATATTCGCCTATGATAGCCTTAAGCTCCTCGGGCTTTAAGCCTGTTTTTATATCTACCTGAAAGCCTTTGACATCTTTGATTACACTGAGCCCCTCTTCTGACATCGAGTCGCAAACCAGTATTTTAACCATATCCATGCTCCTTTTATTAACGCGAATGATCGCTAATTAAGAACATCATTATGATCCGCCGCAGGCGCAAGTTAAAACTGCGCCTTAATCAGCATTGATTAAATGATAAACGTCACTTCAGAAAAACCTGCTGCGCGGCCTTAACTCCTTCGCCTATGTTAAACTTATAACCCATCTGGGTGAGGACCTTTTCAAGGCAGCTTATACCTACAATAATATCAAACTCTTCTATGAAACCCATATGCGCGATCCTGATGACCTTGCCTTTAAGCTCAGCCTGGCCTCCGGCAATAGTTATGCCGTAGGTATCGCGCATGGCCTTTACCAGTTTTTCTCCGTCGATACCCGCAGGGACCTTGACAGCGGTAACGGCGTTAGATGCGGCAGTAGGCGCAAATAATTCCAGCCCTATTGCCTTTACGGCGGCCCTTGTCGCATCTGCCATTCTGATATGCCTGGCAAATATATTTTCAAGGCCGTCTTCTTTCATTATCTTTAATGCCTCGGCTAAAGCAATCACAAGGGTAAGCGCAGGCGTAAAAGGCGTGTCTGTCTTATCCCATGCCTTCTTTGCCGCGGTAAGGTCAAAATAATATTTCGGTAATTTCGAATCCTTAATCAAATTCCACGCCTTACTGCTAACGGATATAAAACTTAACCCCGGCGGGAGCATAAGGCCCTTCTGTGAGCCTGATACTACGATATCGCACTTCCATTCATCGGTTTTAATATTGATGGCGCCTAAACCGCTTATAGCATCAACAACCAAAGCAGCATTTGTTGCGCCCACCACATCCCCGATTGCCTTTATATCGTTATCAACGCCGGTTGAAGTTTCGCATAAAGTAGTAAACACCACTTTGATTTTAGGATTAGCCTGAAGGCGTTTCTTTATCTCCTCTGGGCTGACTGCCTTACCCCATTCTACGGTAATAACCTCGGCATTGACCGAATATTTCTTGCACAATTCCGTCCATCTCTCGCCGAATTTCCCGCCCTCGACCACCAGGGCGTAATCACCGGGGCTAAGCAGGTTCACGACTGCCGCCTCCATCGCCCCCGTACCCGAAGATGTAAGTATGAAACAATCGTTTTTAGTCTGATAAATATACTTTAGCCCCTCAACCGCTTCCTTAAGCACAGCCTGGAACTGCGGGGTGCGGTGATGGATTATCGGCCGGCTCATGACCTCAGCTACCTGAGGAGGAACCGGAGTAGGCCCTGGGGTAAGTAGGTATTTTTTCTTCATCTTTTCCTCCGAAGAATTATATTATTGCCTGTTATTTCTTTTTTTCTGCTATTACTTCGTCTACGAGGCCGTAATCTTTTGCTTCCTGCGCAGACATAAAATAATCCCTGTCAGTATCCTTCTGCAATTTATCAACGGTCTTGCCTGTATGATGGGCAAGTATCTCGTTTATCTTATCGCGCATCTTAAGTATCTCTTTTGCATGAATAGAGATATCCGCAGCCACTCCCTGTATGCCTCCCCACGGCTGGTGTATCATCACCCGCGAATTCGGCAATACGAACCTTTTGCCTTTGGTGCCGGCGCATAATAACAAAGCCCCCATGCTGGCAGCTTGCCCCACGCAATAAGTAGCCACGTCGCATTTTACAAACTGCATCGTATCATATATCGCCAGGCCCGATGTAACGGAACCGCCGGGAGAATTTATATATATATTTATATCTTTCTTAACGTCTTCCATCTGCAGGAAAAGCATTTGGGCAATAACCAGGTTTGCGACAACATCATCGATAGGCGTGCCGATAAAGATTATCCTGTCCTTTAGAAGGCGTGAATAAATATCATAAGCCCTTTCGTAACCGCGCGATGTCTGTTCGATGACCATCGGAACCAAAGTCTGCATTTTAGTCGACATTACATCCTCCCTTTTAAAAGATTTAATAAAATATTTGTGCACAGTTCACAGATCACAGATTACTGAACGTATTGCGTCCTTCGACTTGGTTCGACTTCGCTCACCACATGTCGCTCAGGACTCCCTTCGGTCGTATTGCGTAGTGCGTATTGAGTATGGCGTTCTTGTGACCTTATGACCTTGTGTCTTTGTGTCGTGTGACTTTGTGACCCATATTGCTACGAACTAACCTTTCCATTCCGCTTCTCTTAACAAAAACTCCATTACATTATGCGGCATGTGGTCGTTAAGTTCTATCTTTTCCTTCTTTGCGATCTCGGATAGAATCAGGTAAGTCTTGACCTGTTTTTTTGCCTGCGGCTCCATCTCTTTCCTTAATTCCTTCTCTCTTTCATCCACTCTTTCAGCAGGTATCCCCTTCATTGCCAGGTCTATCTTTGTCTGCCTGAGCATATCATTTATCTGGCGTTCGATGAGTGTCGCAGGTATCTTAAAATCCGCCTGGGAATTGAGCTGTTCGATTATCTCCTCTTCCATCTTCTGCCTCTGCTGGTGTTCCTTTTGCAGGAAGAGCTGTTTTTCTATTGTCTTCTCCAGATCTGCAAGCGTAGGATACCCTAATCCGCGGGCAAAATTATCGTCAAGATTATCCAGCTTCCTTGATTCCTTAAGCGAATCTATGCTGCGCTTAACGTCATCAGGCGTTACTTCTACATTCTTATAGCTGACTTTCAACTTCTTGTAATTCTTAAGCGCTATTTCGGGGGCTGTTTCAACCGTCGCCTTGAAAGTAAGCGTAACATTATCAAGTTTTATATCTGAGATATCCGGAAGCTCTATTACATCCAACGCTTCCTTTTCTATCGCCTGGTTGTATAATTCCGGGACGAGCTCTTTTAGGACCTGTTCGCGTATGGCGCCGGAGAAATTCTTCTCAATGAGATCCCGGGGCGCATGGCCCGGGCGGAATCCAGGGACCTTTGCCTCTTTGGATATCTTCTTTATCACGTCTTCAAATTTATTCTTTATGACCTCGCCTGTTACCTCGATTGACATTTCCCTTTTAGTTGCATCAAGCTTCTTTACTGCTGTTTTCACGTTAACTCCTTTATCGTTTAATCGTTGAATAGTTGATTAGTTTACTCGTTGATTAGTTAATCTCGTTTTCTTCGATTAAACGATTCAACGGTTCAACGAATCAACGAATCAACTAAATAACTACATCCTGAACTTCTCACCCAGATAAACTTCCCTTGCCTTAGGGTTGTCTATCAATTCCTGCGCTGAGCCGGATATTAATATTTTTCCTTCGGCTATTAAATAAGCCCTGTCTGTGATAGAAAGGGTCTCACGTACATTGTGGTCGGTAAGCAGTATCCCTAAGCCTTTTTCCTTAAGCTCCTTTATTATCTCCTGCGCTTCGCTGACTACTATCGGGTCTATGCCGGAAAATGGCTCATCAAGGAGTATAAAAGAAGGGTTGGTGACAAGCGCGCGCGTTATCTCAAGCCTTCTTCTTTCCCCGCCTGATAAAGTATATGCTTTGTTCTTGGCAAGGTGCGCGATATTCAATTCATCAAGCAGTATCCCTAGCTTACGCTTCCTTTCGGCGCGCGATATGGGAAGCGTCTCAAGTATTGACGATATATTCTCCTCTACGGTAAGCTTCCTGAATACTGAAGCCTCCTGCGATAGATAAGCTATGCCGTAATGCGCGCGCTCATGGATAGGCAGGTTGGTTATATCCTGATTATCAAAGACTATCTTTCCTTTTTCCGGCGGGATGACTCCGACTACCATATAAAAAGTCGTGGTCTTTCCCGCGCCGTTTGGCCCCAGGAGCCCGACTATCTCGCCTCTTTTTACCAGGATATCCACTCCTTTGACCACCTGCCTGCCGTCATAAGATTTGGATAAGTTTTTAATTTCCAAAAGATGCATCTAAATCCTCCGATGAATATATTTCAAGCCTGGGGCGGCCGCTTAATACGATCTTTTTATCGGCTGCCGTATAAACTGCCTCATCGCTGTAAGAAACATTCTCCCCGCGCACTACTTTTACGTTGCCGCGGGAAATTATTTTGTCGATTTTACTGCCCAATGCAGCATTGCCTGCTGTATTTATCTTTCCCTTGTTGCCGCTATTGGCAATAAAATAAACATCCATAGTATCGCTGTATATCACTGAATCCTGACGCACTACTTTTACGTTGTTATTAAAAACCGCGATGTTCTTTTCATAATCTATCGTAAGCGGGCCGTCGCAGGTTATCACTACTTTCTCTTGAGGTGCGCCAGCTTTGGGATTTTGCTCTGCGTCAATATCAACTTTTACCTGTTTATTAAGGGTAACTTTCTTTAAGCTCGGCTCACCCAAGGCGCCTACCCCGGTAGTGGTAATGTTATCCCTTTGGATATTGACCGGATCACTCGTTTTGACTTCCTGTTTCTTCCTGTCCCAGTCAAGGGAATCAGTGGTCAGCTTTGCCCCTGATGCGGTAGTGATGACGACATTATCCTGCAGGTGGACCTTTGCCTGGCTCTTATCAAAATCCCCCTTATCTGCGGTAAGCTTTACATCATCTTCGCCGTATAGGTTGCCCGTAATATCGTCAAGCTTGACGATATCGTTAAGGATATTGGCTGACTTTCCTGCGATATCCCAGGACTTCTTTCCCTTTTCGCCGTAACCGGCAAGGGAAAAATCGCTTATCTCCTGGGCACCTTCCTGCTTTGTCTGGGCATAAAGAGGCGCGATAAAACATAAACTTAATAAAAACAAAGAACAGATGAAGAAGAATTTAAGCCTCATATTTCCTTATCGCCTCTTGCCATTTTCCCTGTGATTTAAGGATCATCTCAGCTACTTCGCGCACCGCGCCCCTGCCGCCTTCCTTAGCGGTGGTATAGTGGCTTATCTTCTTTACTTCTGCGCAGGCATTGGCGACTGAAACGGCCAGGCCTACCCGCTTTAATAAACAGAGGTCGACCAGGTCATCTCCGATAAAACATAATTCTTCGGGCTTTATTTTATATTTCTTAATAATCTTATCTAATACGGCTGTCTTGGGGGAGATATTTTCATATATCCTGGCGACTTTCATATCCTTTGCCCGCGGCTTAATCGCCCTGGAGCCTTTTGCGGTAATCAAAACCGTGGGTATCCCTGATTTATGCAATAACGCTACCCCCAGGCCGTCATGCACGTCGAATAATTTCATATCGCGGCCTGCGGAATCATAGATTATCCTTCCGTCAGTCAAAACCCCGTCGACATCAAGCAAAAGGACCTTGATCATTTTAGCTTTATCTATAAGGTCTCCCTGCATCAGACAACTCCGGATTTTAAAAGGTCCTGGATATCCAACAGGCCTATAGCAATACCTTTTTTATTTACAACCGGTATCTCATCTATTCTCTTCTGGCGCATTATACGCATAGCTTCGGCTGCCAGCATATCTTTGCCGACTACAGTCGGGTTCTTTGTCATTACTTCTTTTATCCTGCGGCTGGCGAGGTTCTTATCCTTCTCTAAGTGCCTTCTTAAATCGCCGTCAGTAAAAATGCCTTTTACCCTTCCGCTTGTGTCCACGATAGTGGCTGAACCTGCTCTTACCTGGGTGATCTTAACCAGGACTTTATCCACTCTTTCTTCTGCTTTTACCACCGGGTTATCCCTGCCCTTACGCATGATATCCTCTACTTTAAGCAGCAGCCTTTTGCCTAATGCTCCGCCGGGGTGGAAGAAAGCAAAATCGCTCTTCTTAAAGCCTTTGCTTTCAAGCAGGCAGACTGCCAAAGCATCTGACATCGCCAGGGTCGCAGTGGTGGATGCTGTGGGCGCAAGCCCCAGGGGGCAAGCCTCTTTTTTTACCGAGATATCCAAAACCACATCGCTGTATTCGGCAAGCAAAGATTCCGGGTTTCCGGTCATGGCGATGATTTTACATCCGATCTTCTTAAGTATAGGGAGCAGCTGTTTTATCTCTTCACCTGAACCGCTGTTAGAGATGAGCACGACCGAGTCCTCGTCGGTAACTTTGCCCAAGTCCCCGTGCACTGCCTCTGTTGTATGCAAAAACAGGCTGGGCGTACCGGTTGAGGCAAGGGTTGCGGAAAATTTTTGCCCGATAATTCCGGTTTTTCCTATACCGCTTACTACCACCCTTCCTTTTGTCTTAAACAAAATATTAAACGCCTTCTTAAAATCCGCGCCTATCCTGCTCTTTAAAGCGCTTACTGCCTGCGCCTCTATAGTCAAAACATCCTTTGCTATTTTTTCTACCGAATGCCTCTTCATAATACTTCCTCTATTTTCTTTAATTGGGCAAGC
The DNA here is from genome assembly GCA_003598025.1 of Candidatus Omnitrophota bacterium. Classification (NCBI taxonomy): domain Bacteria; kingdom Pseudomonadati; phylum Candidatus Omnitrophota; species Candidatus Omnitrophota bacterium. The sequence continues at coordinate 269,988 of QZKH01000002.1, read as the reverse complement.
AATTTATCCAGCTGTTTAAAATCTATCATGTTTAGCCCGTCACAGAGTGCGGCTTTCGGGTTCTGATGCACCTCTAAGAATATCCCGTCACAGCCAAAAGCAACTGCCGCGCGTGACAATCCGTCAACAAATTCGCTCTGGCCACCTGAACAGCTCCCTTTCCCTCCGGGTATCTGTATGCTGTGGGTGGCATCAAAGATGACCGGGTAACCGAAAGCGCGCATTATCGCAAGCGCGCGGAAATCCGTGACTAAATTATTATACCCGAAAGAAACCCCTCTTTCGGTAATCAAAATCTTTTTGCTGCCGGCTTCCTCTATCTTTTTTATTATCGGGGCCATATCCCAAGGGGCAAGAAACTGGCCTTTTTTGATGTTTACAACCCTGCCGCTCTTTGCTGCCTTAACGACAATATTTGTCTGGCGGCATAAAAACGCGGGGATCTGTATCACATCAGCGACCTCTGCGACCCTGTCTACATCGTGGGCGCAATGCACATCAGTCAGTATCGGGACATTTACCTCTTTCTTTATCCGGCTTAAGATCTCTAAGCCTTTAACAAGACCCGGACCGCGGAAAGAATCCCCGGAAAGACGGTTAGCTTTATCAAAGCTGGATTTAAAAATCAACCCGAGCTTATGCTTTTTGGCTATCTCCTTTAATCTCTTTGCCGCGTCCATGCAGTCTTTGGCATTTTCAATGACGCATGGGCCGGCGATTAAAACTAAAGGGTTGCCATGGCCTATCTTTATTTTATTAACCTCTACTTGCGGCATCAGTTCTCCTGGTTTTTCAGGTAATCTCTCACCCTCTGTAAATCTTCGGGGGTATCTACCCCTAAAGTATCAAATTTAGTCTCAACTACCTTGATGCGGAAGCCGTGCTCTAACACGCGCAGCTGCTCTAAGCGCTCGCACTTCTCAAGGCAGGACTGCGGTAAATTTTTATAAGTGAATAAAAAGTCTTTTGTATATCCGTATAAGCCTATATGCTTGTAGTAATCAATGCAGACGCCTTCATTATCATGGCCGCAATGCGGGATAGCCGCCCTTGAGAAATACAGGGCAAAGCCGTTTTTATCCATTACCACCTTTACCACATTCGGGTCATTTATCAGCTCCGGGTCCTCTATTTTTTTGCAGATCGTCGACATATGGACATTTTCGTCATCCAATATCGCCCGGGCTGCCATATCAATCATCATAGGATTGATAAGCGGCTCATCTGCTTGGATATTGATCACCACTTTTACATCAAGCGGGTTTATCACCTCGATTATCCTGTCTGTGCCGCAGGAATGGCTCTTTGATGTCATAACCGCCTTAGCGCCGAATTCCTTTACCGCTTCCTGTATCCTCTCATCGTCACAGGCAATAATCAGTTCATCAAGGATAAGCGCTTGCTTTGCGCGCTCCCAGACATGCTGTATCATGGGCTTTCCTGCAATATCTGCCAAAACTTTTCCTTCAAAGCGCGTTGATGAAAACCTTGCCGGGATTACGCCGACTACATCCATTTAAGCACCTTCTGCCTTTCTATTCTCAAAGCTTATGTATTTTCTGTAAAAGTTCTTCTTTAGTCACCGGGACTGTGCCCAGTTTTCCGACTACAATGCCTGCGGCGATGTTTGCTAAAGCCGCTGCTTTTTTCTTTTGCGCCCCGCTTGCTAAGGCAAGCGTAAAACAGGCGATAACCGCATCGCCTGCGCCCGATACATCAAATACCTCCTGCGCCACAGTCGGTATCTTTACATCATGGCCGTTATTCTCAAAAAGCCACATCCCGTTCTCGCCCAGAGTGACCAGTATGGAATCTAAGCCGAGGTATTTTAGTATCTGGCGGGCGGCATTCTCAATCTCTTTATCGCTGAATAATTTATCGTCGCAGATCTTAAACTTGTTGGAAGTATCTTTGATCTTTAAGTTCCTTACTGCGTTCTCAAGCTCGCGCCTGTTGGGTGTGATTGAAGTAACCCCGCGGTAATACTGGAAATGCTCTTCCTTAGGATCAACAGTGATCACCTTCTTCTTTTTTGCGCCAAGCTTGACTACCTTTTCAAGGAGCTCGATGTTTATTACGCCCTTACCGTAATCTTCAATGATGACTGCGTCAAATTTATCTATGTTCTTTGTGACAAAATTTATTATCTTATCGTTTATCTTCTTTGGCACCGGGTGCGTATCCTCCCAGTCAACGCGCACTATCTGCTGGTGGCCGGCGATAATCCGGGTCTTTAATGTCGTGTGCCTGTGCCTGTCAATAAAGACAGTGCCTGTGGGTATCTTTCTCTTTTTTAACTCCGTAAGCATGGTGTCTGCGCTTGCATAATCGCCGATTACGCCTAAGAGGCATACTTTTGCGCCAAGGGAAACGATGTTGGATGCGACATTTGCCGCTCCCCCGGGCATAAAATTCCTCTTCTTTGCCCACACTACCGGTACCGGCGCTTCCGGGGATATCCGGCTTACATCTCCCCAGATGTATTCATCAAGTATCAAATCGCCGATTACAAGGATGCGCGCCTTTCTGAAATCTTTTATTAACTTATCAAATTCTTTCATATCTTTTCTAAGACGGCCTGGGCAAAGAGCGGAAGCATTATTTCATGGTGGCCGATAATATAGTAGCCTTTGCCGCCTGCCTCAACCGGGCGCGTAACGATATTCTGATGCGGCCGGTAATGGTGTATCATATCAAAATTTGCGGTTGTAAAATTCTGCGCCTTATGCCCTAAGTTGCGGGTCAGGTTAAGCGCTTTTAAAAACACCTCAGGCATGATAACTGCCGAGCCGAAATTCAGCAATACACCTCCGTTATTTAGGGATTTGATCTCATATACTAAAGTGGCAAAATCCCGATAGCTTGCCTCACCGGTTAAAGCCGGGTTAAACGAAGGGTGCTGGTGTATTATGTCAGTTCCGATTGCAACGAATACGCAAACCGGAATATTGGATTTATAGGCATTGTATAACAGGCTCAAATCCCTATGCGGTAGCTTGGCTTTGGTTATTGCCATGCCCACAGAATTACCCAGGCCTTTGCCTGCGCAAACTCCATCTAAAACTGCCTGATTGATGAACTCAGCAGTCTCTCTGCCCATGCCAAAACTACCCGTTCTTAAGGCTTCGCCTACATCTTCGGAGGTTTTAGCCTGGTAAGCCAGCTCAAAATCATGGATTATCCCTGCGCCGTTTAAACATACGCAAGATACGGCCTTCTTCTTAAGAAGCTCGACGATAACCGGGTTAAGCCCGCATTTAATAACGTGCGCGCCGGCCATTAATATTACGCTTTTTTTCTTGCGCCGGGCTGCCACTACCGCATCTACAACCGCCCTTAAATCCTTGGCCTTAAGGATATCCGGCATAGACTCATAGAAGCGGGCAAAGGACTTGTTTTTTGCCGGAGCCTTGGCAAAATCCCCTGCCTTTACCTTGCTGAAACGCTTCTTTATGGAGTATGTTTTAACCTTCTTTATATTGCTCATTGAACTGTTAATTTTAGCACAAAAATGAGGGAAAGCAAAGGGAAAAAAGGTTCATGGTTGATGGTTCATAGTTCATAGAAATAGCTAAAGTAGGTAGTCACAAAGTCACACGACACAAGGACACAAAAAGCTTGAGTTCACAGATCACGGTTCACGGAGCACAGTAATAACTAGAGTAGTTGGTCACAAAGACACAAGGTCACAGAAAAACTATATGTATATCACGATAAATATAGCCTGGAGCTGATAGCTTATTGAGAAAACCAAAATCCACTTTACACACATATCATAAAGTGTTTATTATTTATATTGTTTTGTTAATTAAATCTGTTATTCTTTCTCCCCTAGTCGCTCGGATAGGCTGAAATTTTCTAGTTACTGTGATAAAAGCATCCTGGACTCCAACAAGATAAAGATTTGGAGACCATAAATTATTCTTTCCAGATGGCTTGCGCGTCCATACTCCACAGCCGCTCAAACCATGCAGGTCAACTGAGTGATCATCAATACTATAATCGATAAAAAATTGCCTATTATAATCAATGCTTCGGTCAGAAGCAGCAAAATCTATGATTTTTGATCCCAAGAAATAATGGAAATTTCCAACACCATATTTATTAATTTCTCTTGTTAGTTCAACAGAAAAACCAAGCATATAAGTCGCCATGCCAATTTCAGGAGATATGATTCTCCCTATAGAGGCATCAAAAAAAACAAAATTACTTATTGTTTTTGCTGTTGGCTCTAATTCCAGCATGACTAAATCATCAGTAAAATCAGAATAAAACCTATTAATTGTTGGAATTTCTAAAGAATACGCTTTATCATCTGCTTCAACTAGATCATTAAGCGGAGCTTCTTTAATAATATCTTTATCAGCATCTCTTAAAGAATTTCCTGAGCGATAAATAAACCTCAAATCTTTATTTTTATATTCTTTTTTAACTACATGTGCGCATGTTAATATAAACTTTCTGCTATTTATCTCTAATAATGTTCCCGTCCCCCACCCAAGAGAAGTATTGGCGAGGGAAACATCCACTATTATAGTATGCCAAGCTATCGCTTCTCGAATCCCTTTTATTGCATTTTTCTCCAAGTCTAAATTTTTCATAGATCTTCTTTTGAGCTTCTTAAATACAAAACAGTGTTTTCTATTTAAAGACGACTCTCTAACTATATTATTTGCAATTCAATTCTTAGCTTTAGTATTGAGATTAAGCATCTCAGATTTGATAATTAAAGCATTATCATTATGAATTCTGTTTTCAACTATTGTCCTATATTCCATAAATCCATCTATCTCGTTTGTATAAGTTACCGCTAACAACAAAGTTAGGCCTTCACTTGAATCCGAAACAATATACTCATAATTATTTTTGGCTGCCTCTTCGTCTGAATAATCTAACACAAAACTACACACAAGTTCATAAAAATCTCCGGGTCCTAATGTCACCTCGCTCATTTTCTTATAAGAAACAGGTGCATCTCTCTTGAGTTTTGTCTCTTGTCCAATTATTAAATTATCAGGTAATTCAATATTTTTTGCCGCAACGTTACCCACGTTCTTTATTTCGTATTTAACTATAATTTCGACGTGATTGCTTTTTTGCTGAATTTTCCAAAATGAGCCATCATTGAATTTCTTTGGAGAGATCAATACATAAGGGCGATTAATTTGGATAAACTGATATTTTCCCGTATCTAAAGCATCCTTTGCTATATTTTTAGATTCTTTAGATAGTCTATAAGCATCCGTAGATACGCAACATCCCCTAACGGAAACTACAAGTGCAACAACAGCTACAATAGTTACAATTAGATCTTTATTATTAACTATCTTCGCTAGTATTTTTTTTATAATCGTATACATGTTAAATTCCTCCAACTGAACAGTTCTCAAACGAATCTAGTGCATTAACTGTGCTCCGTGTACTGTGAACCGTGAACTAATTTTTGTGTCCTTGTGTCGTGTGTCTTTGTGACTACCTACTTTATCTATTTCTATGATCTATGAACCATCAACTATAAACTAGTCTTAATAACCGATTCCTTTTTATATTTATAAATTCCAAAACCTATCAATCCGATACCTAAAGCCATCCAAATAATAGCTCGGTATAGTAAAAGATCTTTATCAACCTCTGACCACATAGGGGCATAGGTTTTTGATGAAAGCATAATCTCAAAAAGCATTCTTAATAGATACGGCGGTTGGCTGGATTCTGAAACAAAAAAATAGTATAGCATTAATAAAGACGGCAAAAGGCATAAGCTCCCCAAAATCGAAAACACTATCAAGTCATTATTATATATCTTTTTATTATCCATAATTTCCTCCAAAGCCCATTTCTTATAGGAACTAATTTTAAGGACCAGGCCCCTCTAACCTCTTCTTGATATTTCTATGAACTATGCTCTGTGAACCGTGAACTAATCTATGAACTATGAACCATTAACTATGAACTATGAACTAATTATAACAGCTGCTTCGCTAATACCTCTTCCACCGCTCTAATCACATCCTCCACACCTATCGCCCTTAAACAGGCAAAATTCTTTTTACAGTTATGCGCAAGGCATTGGATGCAGCCGACTTCTTTATGCAGGACCTTATCTTTTTTGCCTACCGGCGCCCAGCGCTTGGGGCTAAGCCCTGCCTGGTTCCTGCCAAAAATGGAGATAACCGGAGTGTTTACCGCGCTAGCAACATGCACGGGCCCGGAATCATTGGATATGAATAAAACGCTTCTCTTTAATATTGCGGCTAATTGGCTGACGGAAGTCTCTCCGCTTAAGTTTATGGCTTCATTATACATCTCTTTCATCACTTTTTCAGCCAGATAATTATCCTTTGCAGCAGCCACAATGAGCACTTTAAAGCTGTATTTCTCGATAAGCTTATCTGCAAGTTGTGCAAATCTCTCATGCGGCCAGATCTTAGAAGGGCAACTTGCTGAGGGATGTATTGCTATTACCTTCTCGTTGTCTTTTACGCCCAAATTCATTAATTTATGGCGCGCCCATATCTCAACTTCCGGGCGGATATTAAAAATTAATTCTTTATCTTCGGCATTTATGCCGATTGCCTTTAATAAATCCAGATTATACTCAAGCTCGTGTTTTTGCCCTAATTGTTTTGTATGCTTTATCTTTTTACTCAACAAAAATCCCATTTTCTTGTCATAGCCTACCCTGACCGGTATCTTTGCCAGGAATGTCAATAAGTGCATGCGGTTGGTCGGATGCAGTATTATTGCTATATCAAACTTTTTCTTGGCAAGAAGCCCGGCAAATTCCATGCTCTGCTGCCATCCTTTATGCTCTTTGTCCTTATCATAGAGTATCACTTCATCAAGATAGGGGTTATTGTCAATTATCTCCTTTGCCTGCGGAGAAACCACCATGGCAATATATGCTGAAGGGAATCTATTGCGCAGGTTCTTAATCACCGGGGTAGATAAGACCACATCGCCGATCCTGTCAGTGCGCACAATGAGGATGCGCTTAAAATCATGGTCTATCTTTTTATCTTGCGGCTCAAACTTGTCAACTATCATCTTGCGCGCAAGGCGTAATACCTCGTCAGCCCTTATCATGTTCATGCAGTTTATCGAGCCGAGGGAACAATCTGCTTTCTCGCACGGCCGGCAGGAGATATCTTTTTTTGCCAGCGAATAGTTATCCGACCAGGGACCGTATTTTTCTTCGTTGGTCGGCCCGAATATTGCCACTACCGGCACGTTCAGGTAACTTACGATATGAAGAGGCGCGCTGTCATTAGTTATTAAAAACCTTGCCCGCTTTAAAAGGTACGCAAGCTGGGCGATATTGGTTTGGCCCGTTAAATTCAACACAGGATACGGGCAGTTGCTGGCTATATATTCAGAGACCGGCTCATCGTCCTTATCTCCGACTAAGACCACCTTTACGCCGAATTCTTTTATCATTAAAGTAATGAGCTCGGTGAATTTTTCCTTGGGCCAGCGCTTGATATAACTGCGCGCGCCGGCTGAGACCACGACTACGTCGTTACGGAAAAAAAGTCCGTGGTCTAAAAGGATCTTCTTTATGCGCGCCTTATCCTCGGGGTTCAAGAAAAACACTGTCTCCTTCATGCTTACGGATAAATCTTTCTTTATCTTAAGCAGGATCTTTTTTACTTTATAAAGATGCCTGGAATTCATATGCTTTATGTCTTTAGGCACGATAAGAAACGGCGAAATCCTGTAGCGCGCAGGAAGGAGCGCGCCAAAGAGGCTGTTGCGCAAATCAATGACGATATCGTATCTTTCTCTCTGGAGCTGGCCGAACAATTTCATCTTCTCGCTTAAGCGGGAGTGCTTATCGTACGCGATGACTTTACTTATCAGGGGGTTATTCTCAAATATCTCTTTAGGCCGGAGCGCTGCCATTACGTGTATCTGGGCAAGGGGGAAACATTCTTTTAAGGTATCTAATACCGGAAGGGATAGAAAATTATCACCGATATTGCTTAGGGTGATGAATAGTATTTTTTTGACTTGTTTATCTTTTGGCATAAATCTTTTTGATTTCTTTTAAAACCTCTTCCGGGGTAATCGCCTTCATGCAGCGGTTATCCGGGCATTTCACCTCGTAGCATGGGATTTTGCATCCTACGTCTTTTTGGATAATCAGCGTATTATCTCCCGGCACAGGCCCGGTTACGCTGGCCGAAGTCGGGCCGAAGATAGCGATAATGTTCCTGCAGCCTACCGAGCTTGCGATATGCAAAGGCCCGGAATCAGCAGTAATAAAAAGCGGTATCCTGCTTAACAATGCGCCCAGCTGTTTTAAATTAAAGATATCTACAGAGATGACCGGCTTATTTTTCATCAAGCCTTCTATTTCTTTGCTTAATTTTAAATCCTGGGAGCCGCCGGTAATAATAACTTTTGCCTTTAATTCACTGATTATCAGGTCAGCCAGTTTTGCCCAATTTTCTTTGGGCCAGCGTTTGGGAAGCCAATTCCCGCCCGGGTTAATAGCAATAAGCAGGCCTTTATCATCCAAATCATTTTCCTTGAAAAAATTGCCAACGGCAAGCATATCCATGTCGTCAAATGTAAACTCAGTGTGCCGGTCATGACAGGCAAGCCCGCTTTCTTTTAAGATATTAAGGTAATAATCTATACGGTGCATGCTGTCTTTTTTAGGCTGTTTTATGGCTTTAGTAAGAAGAAACGCCCTCTTTTTAGTATGATAGCCTATCCTCTCAGGTATGCCTGCCAGCCTGCACATAAGCGCGCGGCTGAACGACCGGTGTAAAAGATAAACCGTATCAAATTTCTTTGTTTTAAGCATGTTGATGAATTTAAGCCGCGGCATAAGGCCCTTTGCCTTGCCGCGCTCGTCGTAAATAATGATCTCATCCAGGTGCGGGTTGCCCTTGATAATCTGCAGGCACCTTCCCGGCACACAACAGGCAATATAGCTATCCGGGTAATTGCGTTTTAAATTCCTGATAACCGCGGTAGAAAATAATACATCTCCCAGCCAATTAACGTTAAAAATCAGTATCCTTTTAGTCATCACGGTGCTCCTTAATGAAATTATACACCCCTGAAACCTGGATACAGAATACAATCGGATTTGCCGAAGTCTCGGAGATCCTCAAGCGCTTCATCGCAAAGCGGTCGTTATCGGGATAGCCTTTCTTTGAAGTAGTAAAGGCAAGTTTATAGCCTGCATCTATTACAAGCTGGCGGATCCTTTCGTTAAAAAGACCCTCGGGATAAGCAAATAACTCTATCGGTTCATTGAGCTTATCTTCTAATACCGCCTTTGACCTGAATATCTCGTCTTTAATTTTTTCTTCTGATTTAAGATTAACTAAAGGCTCCGGGCCGATGCAGTGGCTGCCGAAATCAATCAGGCCTGAATCGCGCATCTTGAGTATTTCATTCCAGTTTAACCTGTCATCCCTGCCCACCTCCTGCGTGATTATAAACATCGTTGCCGGCAGGCTGTATTTTTTAAGTACGGGGTATGCATTGATATAATTGTCCTTGCTCCCGTCGTCAAAAGTAATAAAAACCGTGCCGTAGGGGATCTTCTCGCTACTCTCCATCATCTTAACCAGGTCGCTTAACGGCCGCACTTTATATCTTAGTATTTTTAAAACCCGCATCTGCCTCTCAAAAGTAGCAGGTGAAACCGTTAACCTCATTGAAGGAGGCTCACCCGGCCTTATAAAGTGGTACATAAGTATCGGCGGAACATAGTTCCGGCGGATAAAAGATACCAGGCCCATAGAAACGATACCTAATAACGCAGCCAATATAATTATTATTTTTAGCTTTTTTGATTTAAGCATTTTTTATAAACCTCTAAGGTTTCTCTTGCCATTCTATCTTTGGAAAAATTTGCGCAGATAAACTCTCTTGCTCTCTCTCCGAGCTTAGCTGCGCGTTTATCATCCTTAATGAGCTCAACTATCGCTTTAGCCAATGCGTTACTGTCTGCGACCGGAAAAAGCAACCCGTTTACATCATTGGTTATAAGGTTCTTTATGCCGCCAATATCGCTGCCGATAACCGGAAGGCCGCATGCCATCGCCTCCATGAGCGCTAAACCTAGACCCTCTTTAATGGAAGGCATGACAAAGATATCTATCGCCGCTAAGACATCCCTCGTATCAAGCGTCTGTGTTACAAAAAATACGTTCTTTGCAATCCCGTAATTATTGACGCGGGTAACCAGTTCATTTTTCATGTTTCCGTCGCCGACTATCAATAACTGCACCTCAGGCATCATCGCAAGGATATACCTTAACGCCTCAATCAGGTATATATGGCCCTTTACATCGGAGAGCCGGGCGATTATCCCGATAGTTTTGCCCCTGCCTAAACCGAAATACTGCTTTGCCTCAACCCTCTCCTTGGGGGTGGGGACACTGAACCTGTCTATATCTATACCGCTATAAACAAGGCTTATTTTATCGAAGCTGACATTAAAATCATTAATCAAATGTTCCTTTACCGAATCGCTCACTGCGATAACTCTCTTACCCCAGCAGGAAAACATCCTCCTTTGCATCCTGGGCCTGAAAAAACCATGGCAGGTTGAAACATACGGGACTTTTGTGGCCCGGCTTAACAGGCATGCTAAGGCCTGCGTGGTCCTGGAATTAGCATGGATTATATCTATGTTCTTGCTATTTACCAGCCCCTTTAATTTTAAGAAACTGATCAAAATTTTCGGGCTGAGCACTGATTTTGTCCTGATGGGTATGGGATAAAAATATATGCGCTTATCCTCCATCCTGGACAGGCATTCTCCGCCGGAAGAAGCTATGTATACCTCATGGCCCAGTTCCCTGAAGCCTGAGCCTAAATTAACCACATAGCTTGTAATACCCCCGATATTTATATGGTTAGTTATAAAAAGTATGTTCATTTGCCTTCCAGTAGCTGCATAACCGCGTCAATCACTTCTTCGGGTTTAATCTGGTTCATGCACCTTATATTCCTGCAGTTGGGTTTATAGCACGGCGAACAGGATAGTTCTTTCCTTATTACGATTATTTTATCATGCGGCGGGATATGCCGCAGGGGATCAGTCGGCCCGAAAAGCGCAACCACCGGGATATTCTGGCTGGATGCAATATGCAGCGGCGCAGAATCTCCCGAAATAAAAACGCTGCACCTTGCAATCAGGCAGGCAAGCTGATTTATGGAAGTCTTTCCGCAGGCATTAATCGCTTTTGTGTTTTTAAGTCTTTTTATCAATTCCGTTGCCAGTTTTGAATCATGTTCTAAGCCGGTTATGACCATCCTGAATTCTTTGCGCGCAAGCTCCTCGCATAACTTTACCATATGCTCTATCGGCCAGCCTTTGGTGAGCCATCTTTTGCTTGCGCTTATATTTATCCCGATCAACCTCTGCTTCGAATTCAGCCATTCAGAGCCGAGAAACTCATCTACATAATCATGGTCCTTCTTTGCCGGCCACATTTCTAGCCTGGGGTCATTCAACTCAATACCTAAAGGTTTTAATATCCGGAACTGGTGCTCTACCGGAGGCGCCGGAGCCTTATCAAGTCTGACACCCTTGTTAAGCAAAAACCCGAATTTATTATTTTTGTAACCATACCGGTCTACAGCAAGGCTTAAAAAAGACAAAAGATGGCTGCGGTGGTTATTCTGCAGGTCGATGGCTATATCAAAATTCTTTTTCCTTAGTATCTTAGCCAGCTTAAGCAGCCCCTTTATCCCGGAATCGCGGAATTTAAAATCGCATACCAGCAATTCGTCGATATAGGGGCAAGTCAGTACCGGCTCTTTGAATTTTTCATCCACCAAAAGCGTAATCTTATAATTCCTGCTGAATTTTTCTCTTATGGCGCGTATTGCCGCGGTAGAAAGTATGATATCTCCGAGCGAGCTGAGCTTGATTATCAGAATGCTCTTATCCTGGAGCGCCTCATCGTAGACTTTCATGGTATTTTTTACCATCAGCTCGATATTATATTTCTCAACCACTTTTTTGTATGCGGCATGGGCCATTTTCCCGGCAAGAGCGGGGTCCTTTGCTATCTTGATTATTGCTTCGGACATCGCCAGAGGATCGGCAGGCGCAACTAAAATCCCGTTTTTACCATTCTCAATTATATCAATTACGCCTCCGACTTTTGTCGCGACTACCGGAACGCCGCTTGCCTGCGCCTCTATTATTACCCTGCCGAATGCCTCCTGGGTTGTCGTTGCTAAAACAAGCAGGTTAAAATTGGATAATATCTCCGGTATGTTCCTTTGCGTGCCCAGAAACTGGGTGCAGTGGCTTAAGCCCAGCCTCCTGACTAAAACCTGCACCTGCTCTTTATACGCCTCTTTTGATTCCGGCGCATCTCCGACTATCCAAATCTTAAGCCGCGGGATGACCCGCGCGACTTTAGCCATAGCTTTTATAAAATCAAGGTGCCCCTTTAAAGGGGTGATCCTGCCGATTATGCCGACGTTAAAATAATCAAACTTTTTTTCCTGCGGGTCGATAAATTTGAATTTCTCGATGTCAACGCTGCGCGGTATCATCCTTACCCGCTCAACCGGCACGCCAAAATCCTCGATCATATGCCTGCCTATCACATTGCTCAATACGATGACCTTCTTTGCCCAGCCCATGACAAAACTAAACGGATGCCTGGTGTAATAACCGTGGCAGGTAGTTATAAATACGCGCCTGGTCCGTCTTGCGGCAAAATAGGCTATCCATGCCGGCACGCGCGAGCGCGCATGCACTATATCGATGTTTTCCCTGGTTATTATCTCGGCTAATTTAGGGACCATCTTTATCATCGTGGGAATGGATTTTTTATTTACCGCAAGCTGATAATGTTTTATGCCGTAGCTCTCAAGCTCCTTGACCAGCGCCCCGCCGCAGGATACAACCACTGCATTATGCCCGAGCTTGACAAGATGCTTGGCAAGATCAAGCGTGCCTGTTTCTACGCCGCCGACATTTAATTCAGGAAGTACCTGCAGGATATTCATAATACTTTCTTTAATGCCTCTCTTATCAATGATTCTTTGGAGCTAGTTTTTATCACCGGTTTCTGGATGATTATTTCTTCTATCTCAGCCTTAAGCCTTACCGGCTCTATAAGATGGATAAGGCCTTTCCTTGCGAAATTATTAAGCAGCGCCTTGTGCCTGCCTGATAAGCCTGCGTCTTTAAATACGATTACGTGCTTTAAGCTATCTATTGCCTCGCATACCATGGATATGCTGTCAGCAGATACAACAACAATATCGCTCTTTGCCAGTATCCCTCCGGATATAAAAGGATAATTCTTTTCATTGTATATCACCAGCAGCGAGCAGCATTTCTCATCATGCAGCTCGTCTTTTACTGCGCGGGCGACCTCATCTGTTGTCCTGCGCGAGGTAGTAGCCAGCAAGCCGAAATCAGCGCTGCTGCAAACATCTTTTAACTGCCTTATAACTGCCAAGGCAGTGTCCTTGCTTAAGCCGAATTTCTTGCTTTTTCCGCCGATAAATAAGCCTATATAGTTATTGAAAGAGGCGCCTTTCCTGTAAAGCCCGGAATCATCAAGCAGCCGCATTTTTTCTTTAAGATAATCTTTATTTACGCCGGTGAGCACACCGTCTATCATAACAACATTCTTTCTCCTGGGAGGCGCATCGTGCCTGGGCATGATAACGAGGTCAAACCTCCTTACGCTAAAAACCGACGGCTTCATGATCACTATGGATTTTGCTAAGCTCTCCCTTGATACCAGGAAGTTTATTGCAGCTAATGATGAGCCGCAGGAAACAACAAGGTCCGGGTTTGCTTTAGTGAGCGCGCCTAAAACATTTGGCTCAATAAACCTCCTTAAGCACCAGAAGCAGCCCTGGCAGCTGTACCTGCCGCTAAAACAGGCCGATAACTGCAATAAAAACTTGGAAAATTTATTTTTGAATTTGACGTCTATATATTGGACATCGGCCTTGATTCCGGCTTGCGCATAATGCTCTTTGATCAACTTTAAAAGCGCATCTGACTGCCTGATGTGGCCTGCTTTCCCGTCGCTTAAAACAAGCACACTGCGCTCATCGGAGTATTTCCATATCCTGTAAGGCCAGTAGAATTCAGTGGGGTATTTTTTAATATACCCTTCAAATATTTGAATCAGCCTTTCTAAATTAAGCCTTACGTCTTCTTCAATATTCCCTGTTTTCTCTATCTTGAAAGGCTTATCAATTATTATTTTTGCGTATTGGCCCTTTAGCCGGTGATAAAAAGCAGGCACAAGTGTCACATCGCGCTTTATCGCAAGGCGTATTGCGCCTGTTGCCATAGAGGCGTTCTTGCCAAAGAATTTCACCCGCTCGCCTTTTGCGCCTCCCTGATCTACTGTCATCCCTATGGATTCGTTGCTCTCTAAAACTTCAACAAGCTGCCGCATACTTGCTTCCCTCTGTATCACCTTGGACTGATTATGCCTGCGGTAAGAATTTAGTAAAGCATCCATGCGTTTAAGCGACTGCTGGCGGACAAAAAGCACAAAAGGAAGGCCTAAATTTGCACAGACGATATTATAGATCTCCCAGCTTCCTTCATGCACCCCGCAGAATATGACTCCCTTTCCTTTTTTAAATGCCTCATCCAAATTTTGCCTGCCGTCTATACTTATATATTTATTGATATACTTTTCATTTATGGACGGGATCAAAAAAAGGTCCATAATGCTCTGGCCGAACGACCTGTAAAAACCTTTTAACGTCTTCTTCAGCCTCCAGGCAGGCTGAGCACTGCCTAAGACCCTCTTCATGTTGGAATACGCTATCGCGCGGTGCTTAAAATCAAGTAGGTATATCGCCTCCCCTAAGCGCCTTCCCAAAAAGTAAACTGCCTTTACAGGCAGACACCTTATAAGCGGGCCGAGGTATTTAAGCAGAAAATACCCTGAGTAATCTACTATGGAATTTTTCTTCATTATCGGTTATCTTTAATTTTACTTTTAAGACCAGAAAATTCTCTGTAAGAACCGGTTCGTTGAGGTCGCTGATCCTTACTGCGTCCTTCTCGGTGGTAATAATATAAGTTATGCCTTTTTCTTCGCTCTTATTCACGATATGCCTTAATTCGTCGCTTGTGTAATTATGGTGATCCATGAACCTGAAAGAAAGTTCATAATCTATGCCGAGAGAATTGACTGTTTTTTCAAAAGAATGCGGGTCTCCTATGCCGGAGATGAGGGCCACTTTCTTATCCCTTAAAAATTCCATTTCAAAATCAAGCTGATGCTGGTTGATTTTATAAAACCCGCAGTACTCATGGGTGCTTTTTACGATGAGCGCCTTAGAATTAATCCTGCTTAATCTCTGTTCAAGCGCAGGAAGGTTTTCGCAGAAATTTGTCTTGCTTAAGACAAAGACATCCGCCCGTTTTAATGAAGAGAGCGGCTCGCGTAAAATCCCCCTCGGGATAAGATGCCCGTTCCCAAAAGGATTCAAGGAATCGATTACGCAGACCTCCAGGTCTTTTTTAATGGCCCACTGCTGGAATGCATCATCAAGAAGTACGCCATTAACCTTATATTCATTTATTGCTTTATCAGCGGCATTTATCCTGTCGCTGTCTACGATGACCGGGACATCTTTGAGTTTTTTCCAGAGCATATATGGCTCATCGCCCATTTGAGCGATTGAGAATTGGTTTTTGGCAACCGCAGAGAGGGTTCTCTTATAACCCCTGCTGATAATCGCAAATTTTATGCCGCTTTCCTTAAGGAAGCTTGAGACATATTCCACAAGCATAGTCTTGCCTGTTCCGCCTAAAGTGATATTGCCTATACTTATGACCTTGCATTTTAGGACAGCCTTCCTTGAGCTTGATGAAAGTATAAGTAAATTAACGGCTATACCATATAATAAAGATAAAATCAGCAGGAATAATTTAATTACACCGGCAATGAAACCATTTTTCTTGTCAGTAGCCAGGGAATATAAGAAAAATTTAGGGTCATGCAATATGGATTTCTTCAATCTTATTCTCCGATTATTTGGACGGCGATTTTTCTCTGGCGCGGCCGGTTGTCAAACTCAAGAAGGACTATCTGCTGCCAGGTGCCAAGCAATAACTCAGCGTCTTTAAAAGGTATGGTCAGGGATGGGCCTACCAAAGCAGACCTTATATGGCTGAAGCCATTGGCATCACCCCAGGTTTGGTCGTGATGATAGCCTTTAGCGCTGGGGACCAATTTCTCAAATATCTCCTGTATATCTTTTATCATGCCCGGTTCATACTCAAATGTAGTCAGAGCTGCTGTTGAGCCGATGACAAACAAAATAATGCTGCCATTTATGAATTTCTTTGAGCCTAAACACTTTGCAACATCAGCAGTTATGTTAATTAAATCGGGGTTTCCCCGGGTTTTGAAACTCAGCGTTTCATTAACTATTTTCATGGCTCATTTGGCTAAAATTGATTTAAATATGATAGCATAAAGGCTGGGGCCAAGCAAATGATTTTAAGAGGGTAAACAGCCGAAAATAGAGCTTTTAGTTCATAGATTAGTTCACAGCCATGTTCTGTGATCCGTGAACAGTGAACTGTGAACTAATCTGTGCTCTGTGAACTGTCAACTAAAACCAGCGGGGGCAGTTCTATGAGGAGCTGGAGAAACGGCCCTTATTTTAAGAGGGCTGTGCGGATGTTGTCGGGTATTGCCTGGGGCCGGAAATTCTTATCTACACAGACTAAGATTGTCCTGCCAAGGCAGATAAGCTTATTGTCTTGATTCTTTACTTCCTGGCCGAATTCAAACTTCACCCCTGAGGCGCTAAGCATGGTTGCTGTTACTTCAAGGGTATCGCCATAGAATGCAGGCGCCTTATAGTCTATCTCCTGACGGGCGACGACAAAAAGTATCCCCTGTTTTGCCATTTCGCCTACAGAAAAACCCTTATCTGCGAAGAATTCAGTGCGTGCCTCTTCAAAGAAATCCAGGTAATTCGCATAATAGACCACTCCGCCGCAATCAGTATGATGATAGTGTATTTTTTCTTTCATTTTATCCTCTTTTCGCACATTTTCTCAATATGACATAAGCCGCAAAGCGGCTTTACCGGCTTGCATATATTCTGGCCAAAAGCAACCAGCAGTGTATTAAGCTGTATCCAACGGCTCTTAGGGATTATCTTTTTAAGCTCTTCTTCTGTTTCTTCAGGGGACTCAGTCTTTATCCAGCCTATCCTGTTGGGTATACGGTTTACATGGGTATCCACGCATATTGCGGGTACCCCGAACCCCAGGCCCAAGACAAGGTTAGCTGTTTTCCTCCCCACACCTTTAAAACTTAAAAGCTCCTCTAAAGTGCCGGGCACCTTACCGCAGAACTCTGTAATTATCCGCCTGCTTATATCAAGAATGACGGCAGCCTTATTCCTGTAGAAACCAACCGGATAAATCAATTTTTCAATACGCCTGGGGTTAAGTTTCAACATAGCAACAGGATTATCTGCCGCTTCAAAAAGCCTGCTGCTTGCCTCCATAGTCGTTTTATCTTTAGTGCGCAAGCTAAGAATACAGGAGATAAGCACAAGATAAGGGTCCTTTTTCCTATCAGAGATCACCGTAACTGAAGGGAGAACAAAACTTGCCGCCTGATTTTCTATAAGCTTAAGGGCCTTTAATACAACCGTCACTCTTGGATATTTACGCATCTTGCGCAAGAATGGCTTTGACATTAATCAGGATAAATATACTTTTATCAGATTGTTATCTTTTACGAGTTTATCCCTGCTTATAATAAACGAGGCACCGCGGCTGGTTAATTTTTCCCCGTTTACAATGACTTTTCTTATTTTAAGGGCAGCTTTACGGCTAATTGCGGTATATTCAATATTGACTTTTTTATTATATAATGATAACCCGAGTTTGATTTTTTTACCTTTAATAAAATTCTGCGCAAGCAGCATCGGCCTAAGAACGATATCGCCAAAGCTGAAATTTACCCCTAGGACCTGCTCGATTATAGTATAAATGTACCAGCTGGCTGAGCCGGTCAGATAAAGATACAGGCCGCGGCCTTCTGAATTGAAATATTCAGGAAGCACAGGGTATATTTTTGCCTTGTCGTTAGAGGCCATCCTGTATAAAGAATCCATTACCTCAAAACCTTCCTTTACATAGCCTCTCTTATAAAAAGCATTGGCAAGCATAATTGCCATGTGGCTGAAATATGCGCCGTTTTCCTTATCTCCGTAAGAAAAACCGAAAGCCCTGCCTAACTTGGTATACACCTTACCGAAATCAGTGTTTAACCTGAAACCGCGGCAATCTTTGCTGCGTAAATATTTATTTAATGATACCCAAATCTTTTTTATTTGTGCTTCATCTGCAACCCCGCTCATAATTGCAAAGACCTGGGGCGCCAGCATCATCCTTACGTTAGAACCCCGGCCTCCCTCAACCCTTTTTGAATCCTCGTCGTAATAACCGTTAAAGAAACCTTCTTTAAGCCATTCATTTTTACGCAGCCAATTACCAAGGTGCCCGGCCTTATATTCTAAATCATTGATTAAGTCGTCAATAAGGATATCTGTCTTCTGGCCGCTGATATTGGCAGAGGCATCCAGATACTTATTAAGGAGCCTCTGCTTAAGCCTGTAATCATTGTAATCTATAGGCCCGGCTATCCTGTCTAAAAGGATCTTCAATTCCTTAAACACCCTGATGCTCCTGCTCTTTTTATTTAACTTGTTCAAGAAAACACAGATATCTTTAAGGTTATGCGCATACATAAAACTGAAAGTAACGCTCTCTCCGTTGTTCGGCGCCATATCCAGGCCGTCATTCCAGTCGGCATTCTCAAGCCGGATAATGTTGTGCCTGCCTACATTAAAGAATTGCACCAAGGTCTGCAATAAAATATGCTCAAGCACTGAGCCATAATAAACCCGGCCTTTTACATCGCGCAGGATATTGTCCTTTTGAGTAAACCCTTTATCAATTTCCCTTGCCCTCTTTATCTGATGGTCCTTAAAATAAGCGACTTCTTTAAGGAGCATATTAAGGTCGTTCGTTTTATTGATGTAAAGCCTGCAGGTAAGATAGGGCCAGACGCCATGGTCCATCCAGACCCTGTTTATGCGGTTTCTGTCCGATATAAAGTCACCTTTTTTGGTTATGATTGTGGCATTTGAGCCGTCGGCCCTGATGCCGGCAAAGCTTTTAAGCATCACTTCTTTGGCTGCGGCAGGCTCTGTCAACAGCAAAGCCAAAGCATCCTGCCATAAATCCCTCCAGCCGCGCCCGCCCTTGCCGTAATCAAAATGCGGGAGGAATGAGCAGCCAAACAACCTGCGCAGAGTCGGCTGTAATTTCACCCACAGCAGCCAGTTATTGTAATCCCTGCCATTAAAATCAATCTCCGTTGCGCCTAAAAGACCAAGCCAATATTTTTTTGCCGCCTCAAGGCTTAAATTTACCTTTTTGCGGCTGGAAAGCCTCTTAAAAATATTCATAATCTTCTGTTTATCAGAACTTATGCCCATAATTATGAAATAATTTACTTCACCATGCCTGCCCAAAGTTTTCCTCCTGAACCTGAAAGCCCCGCAGGCTTCTTTGCCGTCAAATGCAGGCTCATATTTAAGCGCAGGTTTAACCAGCCCGTAAACAGCATCCGGCCGGTTAATATCGGAGTTGCCGTAGAAATAATCCAATGTCGGGAATTGCCCGAGCGGTAAAATAGCGTCATCCTGAAAACCTAAAACAAAATATATGCTCTTATTTATTTTGTGCCCGCTCTCGTCAAAAACCATCGTCGGCTTAACCATGGTTCCGTATTTATGCAGCTGGATGCGGTTTAAAAGCGAGCTTACGTGCCGATGGTCGCGCATATTCTTCTCCGACCTGGCATATATCGGCTGGAATGACGTAGCCTCAATCGTAACGGGCTTTGCGGAATTATTCCTGATCTTTACCCACATCACCTCAACTCCGGTATCATGAGGCACAAAATTGGTCACTTCAATATTCAGCCCGGATATATCTTTTGAAAGTTTATGATAAAGAAAACCTGCGGTAAGTTTAGCCTTTAAATCCGAAAGCCTGATTACGCGCTTATTGAGCCTGATAAAAAACTCCCGCCTGGAAAGGTAATTGCTTCTTAAGTCTTCTATACTGGCAGGAGGCGTTAAGAAATGCTCGTTATCTGTTTTAATATCACCGGATAAGTTTGCCGAGATCGCGCTTAAAATGCTTCCTTTAGCATCAACCAGCGGAAAATATGTATTTAAGCTTTGCGCTGAATCAGTTACAAAAGTACCTTTATCGTCTATAAATTTATAGTTCATGCCTTGGCTTTTCTTAGTTAATATTGATATTGACTTTAGGGTTACATTTCAATGTATTATGCACGGGGCAATTCTTTACAAACTCAAGGAGGGCTGATTTTCTCCTGTCATCAAGTTTAAGGCCTTTAAGCTCAATGTCTATTTTTATTTCATCAAAACGGAAAGGCGGCTCTTTGGCAAAATCTGCTTCGGCCCTGACCAGAAAATTGCACTCTCCGGCTTTTGCGCTCTCAAAATATTTCCTTATATATACGCCTACACAGCTGGCAACGCTTGCCAAAAGCACATCCGGCGGGCTCATCCCTCTGCCCTTTGTGCCTATCTCAAATTCATAATCTTTTGACTTTGCCCTGAAATAATCTTTTTCCGAGCTTATCTCTACCTTATATGCAATTGACATTCTTATGCCTATCCGAAACCCGGGTTTGCCTGTCTGTTTTATTATTCACTCGGTGTTAACGATAAATTCTTATCAATGAATGCCAGGAGTTTATCCTGATCTTGCTTGGAAATGTCAAGGAATTCTATCCCCATACCGGGATGCAGCTGATTCTGCACCTGTTTATCCGACATCCAGACAACTTTAGCCTTTAAGTGCATCTCTTTGGGGTCAACGCCGAGCTTCAGCGTCAAGGTAAGCTCATCGCCAAGCTGGAATTGGTCACAACCATAAACATATGCACCTATAGCGCTTAAATTAAGGATATCGGCCTGGTAACAGGCAGGGCTAGCGCTCATTTTAGGCTTCATGTCGATTTTTATATCGATAGCCAGCCTCTTAAACCTGCGCCGTAACTGCATCTTTTTTATATTCTCTATGGCCTGGTCTTCTTTAAAACTCTCTAATGCCAGGTCAACGCTTGCATATGTATCAACCACTTTGTCCATGCCGGTGACAACGAAAAAATTCTTGAGGTGCGCAGGGATATTTGCCACTTTTATCCTGGCCTTACTGTTAATTATCTCTTTATAAGCAAGGACAAGGGCTGACATGCCGAGATAATCAATAAACTCTATTGCCTCAAGATTCAATAAAAACTCACCATAGCCGTCATGAAGGCACTGGCCGATAGCCTCTATGAGGTTGGCCGAATCGGCATCAAGCTTACCGATCAACTCCATGATTATTATGTTGCGTTTTACGCTTATCCTTATTTCCATAGATAATTATTTTATCATATTTATTTTAAATTTTCACCCAGTTTATAACCGGAATCAATGTAGCGTTCAGTAAATCCTATTACCTGGTTCATGAATCTTGTCGCCTGCACGGGGTATTTGCCCGCAGCGCTTTCAGCAGAAAGCATAAGGTAGCCAGAGCCGTCGAACACCGCATTCGCCACGTCGGAAGCCTCCGCCCGCGTAGGCCTGATATTTTCAACCATGCTTTCAAGCATCTGTGTGGCGGTTATGACAAATTTGCCTGCTCTTCTGCACCTTTTTATAATGTATTTCTGCATGACCGGAACCTCTTCTAAGGGTATAGATACACCCATATCCCCTCTTGCTATCATTATCCCGTCGCTCGCTTCAATTATACTGTCTATATTTTTTAGCCCTGCCCTGTTTTCTATCTTAGCGATTATCTTGCATGAAGGAAGCCTGTCTAGAATCATGTCTCTGATTTTCTGCACATCAAGCGCATCCCTTACAAAAGACTGGGCTATGAAATCCACTTTATTGCATATCCCGAACTCAACATCCCTGCGGTCCTTATCCGTTATGCCGCGGAAACGCAAGTTAACTCCGGGGATATTTACCCCCTTTGATTCCTTAAGCAAACCGCCAATTACAACCTCGGCCTGTAAATAATAATCCGCGCTTCTTTTTACCTGCAGGCAGATATTCCCGTCGTCTATGAATATTAATGCTCCTTTCCTTATAAAAGAAAGTTTATCAGGGTAGTCGAAAGGGATGTGCGGCTTATCAGGCAAAGAGTTTTCTTTTGCCAGGTATAATACCTGTTTTTTCTTTAAAACTACCGGTCCGTGCTTAAGTTTTCCGATCCTTATACGGTAGCCTTCTAAGTCCTGCAGTATCCGTATATGCCTTCTGTATTTGGCATTAAGCTTTCTTATAAGCGCTATTCTTTTCTGGTGAGAAAGGTGGTTACCGTGGGAGAAATTAAGCCTGGCAACATCCATTCCCGCAAGCATCATTTTTCTTAAGACGCTATAATTGTCGCTTGCAGGGCCGATAGTACAGATTATTTTTGCCTTAGCCATCCTTAAGCAGTTCCTTCATCTGAAGAGAATACCCAAACGCACCCAGCCCTTCGATTTTAACCGGTATGCGTTTCTCGACGGTTATCCATATTTCGACTGCTGCCGGCTCGCTTACAAAATGGTAAGCAAGAAATTCCCCGGCAGGCACCTTGACCTTTTCTACCGAATCAAGCGTCACAATAAAATTTTTTTGAGGAAGGGCGACCTTAAGCTGCCAGCCCTTTTTCAGGTCCGCGATCCCGCGGACATAGAACGGAAGCAAAACAGCATTGTGGATAGGTGAATCTTTTTTAATAAAAACGCTCTCCTCAGAATTACCGTTTTTTGTTATCTTTAACGAAAAATTCTTCTGGTCATATTCCTCAACGATATTCTCCTTTTTTATCCACTTTACGATTTCTCTCTTTATCTTTATGGGCAGCATTGTTTTAGGGTCACAGTAAATATCTTCCGTGTCCTTAAGGCGCGCAACACTTGTTTCAAACCTCATGTGGCTCAACATCATACCTTCTCCCGCAGTTTCAGGCGGTAAATAAGTAAAAACTGCGCTGCCTAAAGGGATTTTCCCGAATTTCACCTCATAGATTATCTTTTCGCCTAAATACGGAAAATCCAGGCTTTTATCTTTTTCTTGTTTTGCCCATTTCATACTGCCGGGCATAAGCTTTACCGATAATAATAATAATCCCAGGATAACAACCACGCTCGATATTATGATTATGTTTTTCTTTTTCATTGATTATATCCTTATCTCAAGCCTTAATTCGCCGAAAACGCTACTGTCAATATTGACTTTTGCGCTATCGTCACGGTACTTAAGCTGACGGTTAAATGCCTGGCCCACCGATAAAGATAACTGGGTATATTCATTAAGCATAAACCTTAGGCCTGTAGCTAAAGCCGCCTGCCTGTATTGTAAGATAACATTCTCCTCATTACCTCTTGTCACTTCGAATTCATTTAAGTTAGCGCTGCCCTCCGCAAATAAAGTAATCTTATCATTCAAGCGGAAATTTACAGCGGGCCTGTCCGGCACCATCCTGAATGTGAGTTTATCATTCGGCTTATAGATAAAACCGATCACCGGAAGTAATTCAATTTCAAAATCAGGATACCAGGCTAACCCCGCGATAAATGTCAATCGGCTCTGGGGCTGGTATATTACTAATGCCCTGGAAGGAATGCGGAAACTGGAAGATTCAAGGTCCCAGTCGTCCCTGAATGACGACGGGGTTATGCCCAAACGCAAATATGTATTTTTTAGATTAAAGAAATACACAGTCGTTTCTACGTCAAAGGAAAGGCCGACTAATTTAGGCGGCAGCCTGACCGGGACAGAATCCTTTAAATCGATGAAACGATTATTGAACGACAGTTTTACCGGAAGCTTATCATATAGTTTAAATTCCCTGCTTATTTCAAATTCAGAATCAGAGACCTCTATTTTACCCGGCATTGATTCGACGGAACTCTCCGGTATATACCTGCTATAAGCGTCAATTGAAAAAGGCCTGTCTTCAAAAGCCTGCTCCGCGTAAACAGCACTTAAGAAAACACCAGAAATAAACAATACTAAGCTTAAGAATATTTTATTCGTCTGCATTTATCCCCTCCAATAAAATCATTCCAGAAGCGATTCTATCTTTTTTATCAGGCTCTCCGCATCCTTCAGTACGGGTTCGGGAAGGAATTTAGAAACTTCAGCTTCCTTCTTTACTGAACGCAGCAAGCCCAGCAGCCTCTTTAAAGAAGCCTGCCTTTTTTGCTGCCTTGCCTCATCAGGCTCAAGCTCATTACGCTGCCTTATAAGCTCTGTCAGGCCCTTTTTTACGTCACGGTAATCTTTGCCCTTTTCCAGAATATCTTTCTTAAGCTCTGAATAATCCTGTTCATCTAATATCTTCCTGCTTTTTGCCGAACGCAGCATATCAACTGACTCATAGTTAGGCACATGAGAAGGCTCAAGTGATTCAAGCGCCTCTCTTTTAAGAAAGGCGGGCTCCTCTTTTTCAAGGAAAAAATAAGACCTCAATAATTTTAAGGCTGTCTGCTTGCGGATACCAAGCTCTTTTACGCTGTATGTCTCAAACTGCTGATAGCCCCAGTTCTTATAAAGCTTGTCTTTCCAGGCCGAATATAGCGCCTGTCCTAAGTCTATCCATGAAGACTTAAACATCTTTGCACTTTCAAGTATCCTGTAACGCATGGAATCAGCATCAATAGACTGCATCTTCTTTTCCAGTTTTTCCATTCCCCTGGATTTTAGGTCACCCATTTGCCCTGCCTTCTTTCTTGTCTTTATTTTCTTCTATTATCTTCTGCGCTATTTCATTCGGCACCTGTAAATATTTGGAGAAATGCATCTGGGCATTGGCCCTGCCGCTGCTCAAAGAACGGAATGCAGTAGCATATCCGAACATCTCGGCAAGCGGGACTTCCGCAAAAACCAGTTTCTGTTTTGCTTTTGTTTCCATGTTCAGGATCTTACCCCTGCGCGAACAGATATAACCTACGATACTATTGGCGAATTCATCAGGCGTGCTTACCTCAAGCGCCATATATGGCTCAAGCAATACAGGTGTCGCCTTTAAAAACGCTTCCTTAAACCCGAATATTGCGGCGAACTTAAATGCCAGTTCCGACGAATCTACTTCGTGATAAGAACCGTCTAGAAGGTTCACTTTGACATCAACCACGGGGTATCCGGCATATACCCCGTTTTGCATAGCTTCAACAACGCCTTTCTCAACTGCCGGTATGAATGACCTGGGTATTGCGCCGCCCTTAATACTGTCGATAAAATCAAACCCCTTGCCCTGCTCATTAGGCAAAACCTCCATGACTACATGGCCGTACTGGCCGCGACCACCCGACTGTTTTATATATTTACCTTCTGCCGTAGCTGAATTCAGGATGGTCTCTTTATAGGCGACTTTAGGCTGGCCGACTATGGCCTCCACCTGGAATTCCTCTTTGAGCCTGTCTACTATAATTTCAAGATGCAGCTCGCCCATACCGGTAAGCAGCGTCTCCTTTGTCTCCTGGTCGGAACTTACCATAAAAGTTGGGTCCTCTTCAAGCAGCCGGGCAAGCGCCCTGCCTAATTTATCCTGGTCCTGCCTGCTCTTAGGTGTAACGCTTAAAGAAACAACCGGGACAGGAAATTCCATAGCTTCAAGAAGTATCGGGTTTTCCACAGAGCATAATGTATCCCCGGTCACGGTATTGTTCAAACCAACGACGCCGATGATATCCCCGGCAAATGCATTATCTATATTCTCTCTTTGATTGGCATGCATCAGGACGATCCTGCCCACCCTCTCCTTTTTATTTTTCACGGAATTCAGGATATAAGTCCCTGATGAAAGCACGCCTGAATAAACCCGCACATAAACGATCTTTCCTACATGGTGGTCTGACTGTACTTTAAAAGCCAGGGCAGAAAGAGGCTCCTGATAGTTATTTTTTCTTTTTATCTCGATAGATTTATCTTTCGGGTCGTGTCCGGCTACCTCGGCAAGGTCAGCGGGAGACGGTAAATACATATTAACCGCATCCAGGAGTTTCTGCACTCCTTTATTTTTAAAAGCTGAACCGCAGAGGACCGGGACAAGTTTATTGGTAATCGTCGCAGACCTGATCACAGATATAAGCTCCTCTATTGTAATGGAATCTTCTGCCTCAAGATATTTTTTCATCAGGGCTTCATCAAAGGCAACCGCCTTTTCAATCATTATATGGCGGTACTCCTTAGCCGCATCCATAAATTCCTGCGGTATATCTTCTACGCTGTAATCCTTGCCCATCGTATCGTCGTGATATATATATGCCTTCATTTCCAGAAGGTCGATTACCCCCCTGAATTTATCTTCCTGGCCCACAGGTATCTGTATTGCTACCGCATTAGCCCCGAGCTTATCCGCCATATCCCTCAAGACAAAAAAGAAATCCGCGCCGACCCTGTCCATTTTATTTACAAAAGCGATCTTTGGCACGCTGTATTTATCAGACTGGTGCCAAACTGTCTCTGACTGCGGTTCCACCCCTCCTACTGCGCAGAATACAGCTACGGCTCCGTCTAAAACACGCAGGCTTCTTTCAACCTCTACCGTAAAATCAACGTGGCCAGGAGTGTCTATCAGGCTTATACGGTGGTCTTTCCAGAAACAGGTAGTTGCCGCAGCAGTTATTGTAATCCCTCTTTCCTGTTCCTGTTTCATCCAGTCCATCTGGGCCTTGCCTTCATGGACTTCACCGATTTTATGCGAACGTCCGGTATAAAAAAGTATCCTTTCGCTGACGGTAGTCTTACCGGCATCAATATGCGCCATTATGCCTATATTCCTTATTTTATGCAGCTCGGTCTTAGGAAGGGCTGCTACTTGCTCTTTGGAAGATTTGTCTTTTGCGGTCTTTTCTTCTGTCTCTGCAGCTTTTGCCTCTTGGGCTTCAGGCTCCTGCGCCGCTTTTTCTGCTTCTTCAGTAACCGGCTCTTCTGCGGCTGTCTTCTCCTGGCTTTCCTCTGCTGCTTTTACTTCTTCGTTAGCGGCCCCTGCATTCTCTTCCTTAGCTTCAGGCAACGGCGCTTTTTCTTCAGCAGGTTTTGCTTCTGTTTCCTGGCTAACTAAATCAGCGGGCTTATCTTCTGCTGCAGGCTCTTCCTTAGGGTGCAGCTTTACTTTTTTAAGCTCATCATTTAAGTGCACTATCTCATCACTGAAACGCTTTATCTTCTCGTCTTTTTCAAAAAGTTCGTTCTCAAGCTGAGTATACTCTTCGTTTAATTTACTGAATTCACTTTTAGGCACCCATTCGCTTATTTCTTTTTCCTTCTGTAATTTATTACTGAGAGCTTTGAGCCCTTCAAGGTCATTAGTGAGCTTGTCTATCCTGTGCCTTGACAGCTCGATCTGTTCATCCTTATTTTTTATATCATTCTCCAGCCCTTGTATCTTGATGTTCAGATTATTTACATCCCTGTTTAGATTTACATTCTTTGCAAACTCTTCCTGAAGCTGCTTTTCTTTTTCCAGGAATTCTTTCTGCAATTTTGCGCTCTGCTCTTTGACTTTCCCGAACTCCTGGCTATCCTTATCAACCCATGACTGCCTCTTTTCTAATTTATCTTCGGCTTCCGACTTGGACCTTTTTAACTCCTCAATCTGCTTCTCAAGTCCGGCGCGCTCTGCCTGGGCTTTCTCCAGGTCAAACTGCAGTTCGTTAAGGCTGTTTTCCAGGTTTATTATCTTCTGCTCTTTATTGAATAACTCCTGGTCTGCGTTACCGGCGGGAAATTTGCTTCTTCCTTTTTTCTTCCGGCTTCTTGAATCCGCCGGGAGCATCCCGTAAAAGGAATAAGCAATAAAAACAACACTGATAAAAATAAAAATTAAGAAATA
The DNA here is from genome assembly GCA_003598025.1 of Candidatus Omnitrophota bacterium. Classification (NCBI taxonomy): domain Bacteria; kingdom Pseudomonadati; phylum Candidatus Omnitrophota; species Candidatus Omnitrophota bacterium. The sequence continues at coordinate 242,048 of QZKH01000002.1, read as the reverse complement.
TCCTGACATAAACGGTTATTTAGTTATGAACTTCATTATATGTTTTAATGTCCTTGCTGTTGCCCCTCTATGTTTTAAAACCAGTTCTTTTGCCCTTTCCGAATATAAGCTGGCTTCAGATTCATTCCTGAGAAGGGCGACTGCTTTGTTAAAAAGCTCGTCTTCATCCCTGACCATTATTGCTGCTGATTTATCCAGAAACATCCTGGCTATCTCGCGGAAGTTAAACATCCACGGCCCGAAAAGCACAGGCTTGGCATGACTTGCCGGCTCAATTATATTATGCCCGCCGTTCTTCGTAAGGCTGCCCCCGATAAAAACTATATCGGCTGCGCTATAAAAACCAGGGAGTTCGCCTATGGTATCCAGAATAAATACCGGCTGCGTAATACACGTCTCGCAGATAAAAGGGATGGCAGATATCAACTGGGGGTTGAATCCGAATTTCTTAGCGAGGCTGGCGACATCCCTGGCCCTTTCCGGGTGCCTGGGAGCGATCAATAATTTTATATTTATTGATGACTGGCGCATCCGCTTATATACGCTGAAGATTATCTCGTCTTCGCCCTTATGGGTAGAGCCTGCGACAAAAAGCTTTTCATTATAAACTATGCCCAGCCGCGACCTGTAATTCTCAGGGTTTACCTCGTTACCATAGTTTAAATCAAATTTAAGGTTGCCTGTAATATCCATCTTATCAAGGCCCACCCCAAGAGCCATCAGCCTTTTGGCATCTTCTTCTGTCTGCACGCAAAACAAGCTTACCTTATTCAGGATGTGTCTCAGGATAAACTTGATCCTCTTGTATCCTATGAAGGATTTATCGGATATCCTGCCGTTAATTGTTATTAAAGGAATATTGTTATGGTGCAGATAGTTTATCAGGTTAGGCCAGATCTCTGTTTCTGCTACGATGAATAAAGAAGGCTTTATCCTGCGCATGACCTTGCTGACAATAAAACTGAAATCAAAAGGAAGATAGGTCACGTAATCCCTGCCGCCGGCTAAGGTCTTGGCGACCTTATTTCCGGTAGCGGTGACTGTCGAGATAACAAACCTTTTTCTTGGAAACGCGGCTTTTAATTCATAAACCAGCTTCTTAATGGCCATGACTTCGCCGACGCTTACGGCGTGTATCCAGATAGGGTTCTCCATATATACTTTAGGTATAAACCCAAGCCTGAAGAAAAACTCTCTATGCAGTTTTCCCTTAAAGACAAGCAGAGGCAGATAAAATATAAAGCCGATAAAGTACAATAAATCAATCAGTATGGTCATAATAGTTAAGCCCGCGGATGCGCCTTGTCATAAATATTTTTCAGCCTGTCGGTAGTAAGATGGGTATAGATTTGGGTTGTGGCAAGGTTTACATGCCCCAGGAGTTCCTGCACGCTTCTTAAATCTGCCCCGCGGTTTAAAAGGTGCGTGGCGAAAGAATGCCGGATAGTATGCGGCGAGACCCCGTGTTTTAAACCCGATGCCTTGATGTATTTTGCAACTATACTCCTTACTCCCCGCGTACTGATACGCTTGCCGTTTTTATTCAAGAATACGGCATCAAATTCTTTTTTTCTTTTATCTATATACTGCCTTATCGCAGACAACGCCTTATCACCAATAGGCACGATCCTCTCTTTTTTGCCTTTACCTTCGACTTTTACCACTCCGCTTATAAAATCAATATCATCGGTATCAAGCGAAACAAGCTCGCTGATCCTTATGCCTGTGCTATAGAAAGTCTCAAGTATGGCCCTGTCCCTTAAGCCTGATTCATCCTTTGCGACAGTCGCCTCTATAAGCCGGCTGGCCTCCTCTTCGGTAAGGAACTGGGGAAGGTGCTTTTCTATTTTAGGGCTGGAAAGACTGAGCATCGGGTTAGTTTTTATGAATCCGTCGCGGGTAAGAAATTTAAAGAAAGTCCTCAGGGTAGATAAATGCCTGCCTATGGACCTGTTGCCGAGGCTTGCATCTTTGAGTGTTGCAAGGTATTTCCTCAGAGTTATATAATCCACGCCTTCAACCGGAGATGACCCCAGGAAACTGAAGAAATGCTCCAGGTCGAGCTTATAATTCAAGAGCGTATGCGCAGAATAGTTCTTTTCGATCTCCAGATACCTGATGAATTTCTCGATATACCTTTGCATTCTCGGTTATTTTTCCTCGGGTAAAGTCCTCGAGGTAAACCTGCATTTAGGAAAATTGGAACAGCCGTAAAAAAATCCGCGCCTGGAACGGCGCTCAATAAGCTCGCCGCCGCATCCAGCTTCAGGGCATTTGACTCCGCTGGTTATCGATTTTGAACTCTTGCACTTGGGAAAATCGGAACAGCTTAAAAATTTGCCCCGTCTGCCCCATTTTACTATCATGGGTTTCCCGCAAGACTCGCATACCTGGTCCGTCTCTATGACTTCTTTCTTTATGTTCTTTTGTGCAAAATCTAAATTTGCCTTAAAGCTGGAATAAAATTGATTTAAGACATCAGCTCTCTTTAATTTTCCCTCTTCAATCTCATCCAGCTCTTCTTCCATGAGCGCGGTAAATTTAAGGTCCATGACCTTGGGAAAATACTCGATCAAGAGTTCAACTACTTTTGTCCCGAGTTCCGTAGGGTGGAAATAGCCTTTAATCCTGCGCACATAATCCCTGAGTATCAGGGTCTGGATAATCGGGGCATAAGTAGAGGGGCGGCCTATCCCGTCTTCTTCAAGCGCCTTTACCAAGGAACTGTCAGAAAACCTTGCCGGGGGCTTAGTAAAATGCTGGGAAGGGATTAATTTCTGCGGTTTTAGCACCTCGCCATTTTTTAATTCCGGTATTTTATTCTTCTGGCTTTCGCTGTTATCTTCTTCCTCTTCGTTATTGGCATATAATTTAAGGAAACCGTCAAATGTCAATACGCTTCCTGAAGCACTGAACAAATACTTTTCGCATTCAATGGCTGCCGTAGTCGTCAGGTATTTTGCCGGAGTCATCTGGCTGGATACAAAACGGTTATAGATAAGCTCGTATAGCTTGTATTGGTCGGGGGTCAGGAAATCCTTGAATGCATCCGGCGCGCTATCTATCATAGTCGGCCTTATTGCTTCATGCGCCTCCTGGGCGAGTTTCTTTACTTTGTAGGCATTAGGTTCTTTGGGAAGGTATTCGGCGCCGAACTTCTTTTGGATCATTCCCCTGACTTCCCTGATCGCTTCGGGAGCAACACGCGGAGAATCAGTACGCATGTATGTGATAAGGCCAACGGGTGAATCCCTGCCTATATCTATACCTTCATAAAGCTGCTGGGCCAGCATCATGGTGCGCGTAGCATTGAACCTGAATTTATTGAAGGCCTCCTGCTGAAGTGTGCTGGTGATAAAAGGGGCAAGGGGGTTCTTTTTCTTCTCGGTCTTCTTTATATCGCTGACGATAAAATCCCTTCCGGAGAGGTAGGCGACAATATCGTCTGCCTGCTTCTTATTTGCTATCTCCGCCTTCCTGTCATCGATTTTATCCAGTTTAGCCGTAAATATACCGTGGTCTGTGGACCGTTGACCGTCGGCTTTTTCTAGCTCCGCCTCTATCTCCCAATATTCTTTGGGAACGAAATTATTAATCTGGCGTTCACGCTCGATCAATATCCTTAAAGCCACAGATTGCACCCGGCCTGCGCTTAAGCCCCTGACTATTTTTTTCCACAATAACGGGCTCAGGAAATAACCGACCAGGCGGTCCAATATCCTCCTGCTTGCCTGGGCTTCGATCATATTCATGTCAAAATCCCGCGATTTACTAAATGCCTCTTTTATCGCAGACGGAGTTATCTCATGGAACACCAGGCGGAAAACCTTCTTGTTCTTAAATACCCTTTCCTTAAGGTGCCAACCGATAGCCTCCCCTTCGCGGTCAGGGTCAGTCGCAACATAAATATTGGATTTTTCCTTAGCGTCCTTCTTCAGGCTGGTTAAAACCTTGTTTCTTCCGCTTAAAACCGTGTATTCCGGAAGGAAACCATTCTCAATATCGACCCCAAGCTTCTTCTGCGGGAGGTCAATTACATGCCCCATCGAGGATACAACTGTAAATTTATCGCCAAGGATCTTGCCTATTGTCTTGGCCTTAGTGGGGGATTCAACTATTATCAGGTCTTTCTTACTCATAGTCTACTCTTGGTTGCTCCTGGCAAATATCCTGCCCGGAAGTTGTTTTATAAGCTTTTTAAGCTGCAGTTTAAAAAGCAAACCGAACACTTTGTTTATTTTAAAATCTGTCTTTGATACCAAATCGTCTATAAATATGCCTTTTTCATCTATAGCATCATATAGAACATTTTCTTCTTTATCCATGCGGTTTTTCGCCGGGTCAGAACTATCAATATTGCCGCAAGAAAATTCCAGGCCAAACTCCTGTAATATATCATTTATATCTGAAACCAGCTTTGCGCCCTGCTTTATCAGGCCATTGCTTCCGCAAGAATTAAACGAATCTATCTTGCCCGGAATAACAAATACATCCTTGCCCTGCTCCAGCGCAAAATCAGCGGTTATCAGCGCACCGCTTTTCAAAGAAGCCTCTACCACTAATACGCCCCGGGATAATCCGCTGATTATGCGGTTTCTCCTGGGAAAATTATATTTCAGCGGCAGCGTATCTATCGGGAATTCTGAAATAACAGAGCCGCTTGCAGATATCTTATCAACCAGTTCTTTATTTTCTTTGGGATAGATCTGGTTAAACCCGCTGCCCATGACTGCAACGGTACGGCCGCCTGCTTTTAACGCCGCCTTATGCGCTGTAGTATCTATACCTGATGCCATACCGGAGATTATAGTCAACCCGCAACAGGCAAGATCAAACGCGAACTTCTCCGAACATGATAAGCCGTACAAGCTTGCCTTACGGCTCCCCACAACGGCGATACCAGATGCATCTTCTTCTTTCAGGGCGCCCTTGCAATAAAGCACGATCGGGCATGAGTCTATGTTCAGCAGAGCTTTTGGGTAATCTGCATCTGCCAAAGTGATTATCTTAAGGCCGAGCCTTGCGGCCGTTGCCAATTCTTTATCCAGGTTATACGGGTTTAAATCCTTTATTTTCCTGCAAATCTCAGGGTTTATCCCTGATACCTGGCTCAGCTCTCCGGATGATGCCCGGAATATATCCTGAGGCTTGAAAAAATAATCCAGCAGCCTCTTTAATTTAACACCGCCGATACCGCTAACGAAATTCAGCGCAATTAAGGCTTCTCTTTCATCCATCCGGCCACCTTATCAGCCACCTCTTCGATAGACAGGGTTGATGTATCTACCTGCCTGGCTATCTGCGCGTAAAAAGGGGCGCGTATCTTCAGAAGCATATTGATCTTCTCCTTACGTTCTTCTACATTCAGCAATGGCCGGTTAACTGAGGCGGCTGTACGCTTCAGGATGACTTCAGGGCTTGCTTTAAGGCAGACGACCAACCCGGATTCGTTCATTATCTGGATATTCTCTTTATCTAATACTATCCCGCCTCCGCAGGCAACCACGAAATTACTTTCACGCGATATTTCCTTAAGCGCCTTTTTCTCTAACCTTCTAAAATGCGCCTCGCCGTATTTAGCGAAGATATCAGGGATACTTTTCTTTTCTTTTAATTCTATTAATTCATCCAGGTCTGCAAACCTGCATTTTCTCTTTTTAGCGATCAGCTTGCCCACGCTTGATTTACCCGTGCCCATAAAACCGACTAAATATAGGTTTTTCATAATTTTTATATAAAACCGGCTAGGGTTATTACGCAAGCATAACCTTAGCCATTTTACTTATTCCAAATATGCCTGCAATATCAGGTCATTAATTTGTTTTTGCGCCTCTTTTGTCTTAGGGCATATATTGCTGTACCAGCGGCCATCCTTACCCTGGTATTTCGGCATACTGACAAAAAAACCGTTTGCCCCTTCAACCACCCGCAGGCCTTTGATTGTTATTTCTCCAAAGCAAACATCCACAAAAGCCCGAAGTTTGCTCTGGCCCTGCACCTTCCTGATCTTTTCAACTTTAAGGTCTTTCGTATCCATAGGTATCACCCCCTTCAATATTAATAGACGAAGGAAGGTGATACTTTCTAACCTTGTTTAAGATATTCTTTTCAAATAATTCTTAAAGGCCAGTTTGATGTCGCCAAGGTTATCATTGCCAAACTTCTCTAATAAAGCATCCGCCAGGACAAAAGCGCACGCTGATTCAGCCACTACGCCCGCAGCCTGAACAACACAGGTATCAGTCCGTTCGACGCTGGCTTTGGATGCCTTGCTAGTCATAATGTTAACGGAATCAAGCGGCCGCATTAATGTAGATATGGGTTTCATGCAGGCGCGCATAATTATGTCCTCGCCATTAGATATCCCGCCTTCAATGCCGCCGGCATTATTGGTCTTCCTCACGTAACCTTTTTGCCTGCTGAAGTAAATTGCGTCATGGACTTCTGAGCCTTTTTTCTGCGCATAGCCAAACCCTAAACCTATCTCAACTCCTTTTATGCCCGGTATAGCCATGACTTCTTTTGCCAGGCGGCTATCAAGCCTTCTGTCAGCATGGGCATAGCTGCCTAAACCCACAGGCACCGACTCTGCCCTGACTTCAAAAATACCTCCGACAGTATCCTTCTCTTTCATGGCCTCGATGATTTTCCCTTTTATTTTTGCTGCGGAAGTTGAGCCGGCCACAGAAAGTACCCGGCTTGAAATCTTTATACGGAATTCATTTAGCAGCAATTTAGAGATCGCGCCGATTGCAACGACCGAAACCGTGCTCCTTGCTGAAGCGCGCTCAAGCACCTGGCGTATATCGCTAAAGCCGTATTTAAGGAAACCGGCTAAGTCGGCATGCCCCGGACGCGGCGCAAGCACTTTATGCAGGCGCTCGATACTGTCATCCCTGTTCTTTATTGCCAGGGTTATCGGGCTGCCAAGTGTAACGTTATTCTTTATCCCGGAGAGGATATCCGCACGGTCGCATTCTATCTTCATGCGTTTTCCTCTGCCAAAACCGGACTGGCGCCTTTTCAGTTCCGAGTTTAAAAAAGCAGTATTTATCTTTAAGCCTGCGGGCATCCCTTCCAGAACAGCGGTTATTGCCTTGCCATGAGATTCTCCGGCAGTTAAATATCTGAGCATTTTATCCTCCTCTATCAGGCCGCCAATAACCTGCGGCGGGTCTTTGATTAATCTTTGCTTCCGGCATCGCGTTTTTTCAGAAGCTCGCTTAAAAACACAGCGAGCTTATGCCTGTCATCCTTGGTCATAAAATTATAAAAACCCGCGATACCGTAGTGCCAGGAAGGCGAAACGTTATCGGGGTTATCATCGCCTTTCTTCCTCTCCACCCTGACAACCTGGACGACAGAATGAAGCACTTCATCCTGCATTTGTATCTTACAAACAATATTGGTATAAAGATTCGTATCTATGGGCAGAAATGAATCGCATGTAAAATATACCCCATAATAACTAATATTGCGCACCACGGCTTTGTATTCTTTGCCCTCAAGAAAATACAACAGGCTTAATCCATCTACATCTATCCTTATATCCCTGCGCCTTTCCACCCCGGCATAGCTTTTTGTCTGTATAAAAGAATGAACGATATTCTCGCGGAGAAGGTCTTTTCTCTCCATGCTTGCCTCTTCGGATTCATTCATATTTTTGCCGTAATATTTATCTATAGCCTTATATAGCTCGCTGTATGTGCTTATAAATACTTTTATTTCACAGTTGGTAATATGTTTAAGCATCTCTATAACCCCGTCATTCAAAGGATCAGCCATCGTCACAGTGAGGGCATTGCCGATTTTGTCTATCGGCATAAGGCAATATATGCGTATGATCTTAAGAGGCAGTATATTTAAGACCTTATCCGGGATGCTGTAATTTTCAAGAGGCAGATAGGCAAAACCGTATTGGCTTGCCAGGCAATTTGCGACGTCAAATTCAGTTACATATCCAAGTCCGATCAGGTGCTGGCTTATGTAGCCGCCTTTTTCCTTTTGCACCCTAAGCGCTACCTGCAGGTTTTCCTGGCTGATGATGCCCCTTTCAATTAAAAGCTCACCCATTTTTTTGCTTATTACTCTTATCGGGCTCATTCTTCCCTCCAGAGGCCTACTTGCTTTTCGCGGGCTTGACGATACAGCTGCAGGAACATATCAGCAAATTTTACATTAGGCGGTATTGTTAATAAAGAGGCGTAGCCCTGCCTGACTATCTCGGCATTTACAAATGTGCCATCATGCAGGTAAACATAAGCAAGCAGCCGGCCGTACCTGTCTTTTCTCTCAACATCAAACTCAAGCCTGGCCATTTTGCCTTCAATAAGTTTCTTTGTAAATTCGTACGACTTTCTTCCCATGTTTTTTATTGCTTCTACATCCTGGCTATTTTTCTTGCTGTCACGATAAAGTTTTCTTGATTCGTGTATTTCCGGAGTATCAATGCCTATCATACGTACCCTTTGGCCGTCCTCAAGCAGCAAGGTATCTCCGTCAATAACTCTTTTTACGAGTATGTTGTTATAATCATAACCTTTGCCGACGGGAAAAGAAATCTTTGCTTCTTCGGCATAAGAAATACTGCTCTCTAGAAAAACACAAATAGCTCCGGCAACCAACGTCAGAACTATTAAAGTTATTTTATAGATACGCATTTTCACCCGCTAAAGTGCTGCTGCTACTGTCTCAGCCAATACCACAATGTCTTCTATGCAGAAAATATCGGTAATACTCGCGTCAAAAAGGAGATTTGCCTCTGCCTCAAACTCTTCGTCCTGGCGCCATAACTCTATCAAGACAGGAACACCCTCAAAAACCTCAACCTCAAAAGCCACATCTGCCTTATTAACCATTCTGGCTTTGAAGCGCTTAATCGAATCAGAAATTCCTTCCGGGTTCCTGCCGTATTTCCTTATTAACGGCTTAAGCACCCTGTTCCTGAATGTATCGTGATAGCCTTCGATCAAGGCTATCTCTCTGAAATTCTTCCAGTTACCGCTTAATAAAGGCAAACCTGATATTTTTTTCTTCAAATAATGCAGGATAAGTATTGTCCTATAGTCTTTCGTTTTTACGTTACAAGCCAAAGACAGGATTACCCTGTTTTCTGTATCAACCGAATACTCATCACCAAGAAATTTTACCGATAAATTCTTGGTAACATTAAGGTTAGCAATATCTAGCCATGCCTTATTCAGCGCCACCTCATAACTCATGCCCCTTATTCTACTATTTAATAATAGATAAATCAATGTTTTTAGAATATAATAAGTGAGCGCACAATTTACGGAGGCGCCAAAGGCGGCGAACGTAAATTGTATGCGCGAACTTATCCCGGGATTATAGCTGTGGGATTTGTGAGGTCATAACTTACGGATACGCCGTAGGCGTAGAACGTAAGTTATAGGACCGAACTTATCCCGGGATTATAGCTGTGGGATAGGTTAGTTCATAGTTGATGGTTCATAGTTCATGGTTAAAAGTAACTAAAGAAAGAATGGTGGGGGGTCCAAATTTATTGTTCCTTCACGCCATAGTCTCTACAAATAACTTTGTAAACGAACTGATGAATAAAGAAAACATTAGAACAAACCGGCTCTTAGCCGTAAAATCAGGACTTTGGGGAGCTGTAAAAAGCTTCGCAAAAAGGGTCCCGCTATGGGGGGATTTGGTAGAAGGATTAGAAAAATGTCAAGATTCCATAAAAGAACAAACTCGAATTCAAATGTTGGGGCATCTTGAAAATAGAATTAATAACCTTAATGACGAATTCAAAAATAAACTGCAGGAATATTTTAATACACAAGAAGGACAGTTGTTTTGTATTAAAATAATGGAGACAGCATTAAACGCAGAATATATGGACAAGCAAGAAATATTTGTTAATGCCCTATTTAATGCTTCCGATAGGAATGTTTCAGAAGATGAAAAATTACGATTTATTGATTTAATTAGGCATTTAAGCAAGGTGGCATTAAATGTACTATATGCTATTTATGAAAAGTATGATAAACAATTAGAGAGTACAATTTCATTACCGCAGATTATAATAAGAGATGTCGTAACAGAAACACATCAGAAATTCCAATACTCCCCTGAATTAACTGATTCAGCGGTAAGGGAACTTAGAAATATAGGCTTGTTTTCAAATGTTCTATATTGGAATAAGTCTTCAAGCCGTATCTCCGAGGGTCAATATGTTAATGACACTTCATTCTTTTACACGCTCTATACAAGAAGATTTATTAAATTTATAAAACAAATTCAATAACTGTACTCCATGAACCGTGAACCATGAACTAATCTGTGCTCTGCGAACTGTGCACTGTGAACTAATCTATGAACTATGAACCATGAACTAATACTATGATATATGACCGGTTTCAAGAAGAAGCTATAAATTACATAAATCAGGGCTATTCTGTAATAGTCTCGGCTCCAACAGGCGCAGGCAAAACAGCAATAGCAGAGCATGTAATAAGCGAGTCCATAAAATTAAATACCGGCGTAATTTATACCGCACCGATAAAAGCGCTCTCTAACCAGAAATTCCGCGATTTCTACGATAACTTTTCAGAAAAAATAGGGATACTTACCGGCGATGTATCCATTAACCCGGATGCCCCTGTGCTTATAATGACCACGGAGATCCTGCGCAATAAGATACTTGAGGAGCCGCTAAGCCTGAAAAAATATTCCTGGGTGATCTTTGATGAGATACACTACATTGATAACCCTGAACGCGGCACAGTCTGGGAAGAATCGTTGATTTTTATGCCCGAACATTTAAATCTCCTGGGCCTATCAGCCACTATACCAAATATAAAATTCTTTGCCCAATGGATAGAAACAATACGCAAAAAACCGACCAAGATGGTCATTGAGGAAAAACGCCCCGTCCCCCTGCATTTTTTCTTCCAATCGAATAATGAGATACTGGACAACATCAATAAGATCAGGAGGACGAAGAATCCGCGCCCAAACAAATTTAATGCTTTGATAAATTACGTAAAGCAAAAAGACGGCCTGCCCGGAATTTATTTTGTATTCGGCAGGCGCAGGGCCGAAGAGCTTGCCTTTGAATTATCAGGGTACAATTTCCTGAGCTCGCAGGAGAAAGAAAAAATCATTGCTCTTTTTAATTTGCTCTGTGAAAAATTCAGCCTGACACACGAAAAATCCGCCCAGGCAATATTTACCCTTGTACAAAAAGGTATCGCCTACCATCATGCTGGCATGCTGCCAACCTTAAAAGAAGTGATTGAAAGGCTTTTTACCAGCAGGCTTTTAAAAATAATATTTACCACCGAGACCTTTGCCCTGGGGATAAATATGCCCAGCCGCAGCGTTATGTTCGACGACCTGCGCAAATACTACGGCAGGTTCTTCAGGAACTTAAAAACCAGGGATTTTTACCAGATGGCGGGCCGCGCAGGAAGAAGAGGAATAGATAAAGAGGGTTTTGTCTACTGCCGCGTAAATCCTAACAGGATATCACCCGAAGATACGAAGCGCATCATTTACGGCAGGCCTGAAGAAGTAAGGAGCCAGCTGAATAATTCCTACGCTACCATATTAAACCTTTACGAAAGATATAAAGACGAAGTCCACAGGGTATACCCGCTTTCATTCCATTATTTTCAATCCAAAAGCCATGACCAAAGAGAGGCGTTAAGGCTGATAGACGCAAAGATAAAATTGCTTAAGGATATGGGCTATATCTACGACGGCCATCTCACGGAAAAAGGGAAATTTGCTAAGTCTGTATACGGGTATGAATTGGTGCTTTCTGAATTATTTGAGGAGCAGGTCCTTGAGCAACTGGATGAATTTGGCTTAGGGATCATTGCCGCGGGAGTTGTATTTGAGCCGAGGAAAAACCAGCATATCCTTACTTTATCAAAAAACACTAAAAGGATAAGGCATATATGCGAAGATATCTTTGAGAAGATAAAAGAAAAAGAACGCCGTTATAGAATCTATCCCGTAAGCAAACAGCCATTCTTTCACTTAAGCGCCTGCATGGAAGCCTGGTTAAGAGGAACTAACTTTAACAAAACCCTCCAGATGACCGATACCGACGAAGGAGAAGTTATACGCTATTTCAGGATGAGCGTACAGGTGTTGAGAGAAATAGCCACCTGCCCTATTTCACATGTCTTAAAAGAAAAAATCCATGAAACAATACGCGTGATCAACCGTGATATTGTGGATGCGGAAAAACAACTGCGGGAAGGTTAAAACTCAACAAGTTCTCCCAGCTTTATATTATGCCTTCTTACAAATCCCGACTCTACCTCAAGTATGAATTGCACCTCTCTATCCGAAACCAGTAATGCGCAATCATCGGTGCAGGGCTGAACATCAGAAACAACATCAACTATCCTATGGTCCTTATCTATCCAGATTATATCTAACGGAAAACGCATGTTTTTCATCCAAAATGACGGACGCACATTTTTTTCATAAACAAAGAGCATGCCTGCATCCCCGCCTAAACCCTTCCGGAACATTAAACCCCTGGTTCTTTTGCCTTCTGTATCCGCAATTTCAGCCGATATACAGGCATTCTTTATACAGACTTTCTTGTGCGTGTTTTTAGCACAGCCAAGACTTGAAATCATACAGGCTGAAAAGAAAATTATGCCGCTGAAAAACAAGCTTCTTATTTTGCTCTCCTTGCTTTTATATAATCCTCGATTATCCTGCCGTGGTCAAAAGCAAAATCAAACTTTTTTATATCTTTTAAAGGAATGACTTTGAGCCCCTTTGCATCATCACCGGCGCGCGGGTTTCCTTTAGCCTTAGCGATAAAAACAGTCCCTATGGTATGAAAACGCGGATCTCTGTCAGGGTCTGAATAAGTCCTGAATTGTTTCAGCTGGGTAATCTCCATATTCGTCTCTTCTTTTGCTTCCCTGATAACCGCGTCTTCAAGGCTCTCTCCATAATCAACGAAACCTCCGGGAAGCGCCCAGCCGAACGGCGGGTTGCTCCTCTGGATAATTACGATAGAATCATCTATTTCTATTATCGCGTCAACAGTTATATATGGCCCCTGCCCTAAATTATTAACAACATAATCAAGGTAGCCGGATACGCCTTTATTAAATACTGAATAGTCCTCATCATTATAAGCGCAGAAAATTATCTGGCGCAGCGAGGTATTCTCCTGCCTGATATGCTTAAGCGCTTCCTGGGCCATTATCTTGGCGCAAGCTAACAGCGGAAAGCCCCCCACCCCGCAGCCTAATGCGGGAAAAGCGATTGATTCAATTTTCATTTCAGCTGCAAGTTTAAGGGAATTCCTGCAAGAGGAACGGATTATCTGTTCGTTTGTTTTAAAATCCAGACCCATAGTAGCAGCGTGAATAACATACTTAGCGTCAAGAGCTCCTGCGGAAGTAGCTATAGCCTGGCCTATTTCGATAGGACCGAGGCTTACTGCCTCTTTTTCAATATCTACGCCGCCTCTCCTCTTTATAGCTGCAGCAACTCCGCCTCCCATGACCAGCTTATTATTTGCTGCGTTTACTATTGCATCTACTTTTAACCGGGTAATGTCCGCCTTTACAACTTCAACCTTCGTATTCTTGATTAATATCATGCTGTTTCCTTTAATAACCTATGAAAGTTTCGGTCTTTAAATTCCGGCTGTCGCAACCCATCTCCAGGCAAAGGTTTTTCATCGCCGTGACCATGCCGCCCGGGCCAAAAACAAATATCTTCCTTTCCCTGAAATCCGTAAGCTTCTGATAGATCATATTTTTATTGATAAAGCCGTATAAGCATTTATTATCTTTCGGGAAGCAATCGGTTATAGTGTAAAATATCTTGATATTATGATTTTTATTCTGGAAAGAATCAAGCTCCGGCTTAAAAGCGATCTCATCCTCGGTACGGTTAGAATAAAAAAGCACCGTATCAATACTCATCTTCTTCTCGCATATATAATCGATCATAGATACTACCGGAGTTATGCCTATCCCGCCGGTTAAAAAAGCAATTTTTTTGTAATCCTCCTTAAGGACACACTGGCCGAAAGGGCCGCTAAAATTTATCTGATCGTTAATCTTAAGGCCAAAAAGTTTTTTTGAGAAAGCACTATCTGTTATCCTTTTTGTGAATTCAATATACGGCCTTAATGGGGATGAAGAAAAAGACAAATATTTATTCATATCTTTATTCTCAATGTTTGACTCGTCAAAGACAACCCGTAAAAACTGGCCCGGGATAAACTCTATGCCTGTATCCGGCTTTACCCTGAAGGATACTACTGACGGGGTCCTTTGGATACGCTGTATAAGCCTGCCCTTTAGCAATACCATATTATCTCCTCAAAAATTTTTTTACCTCATCAATTGCCTGCTGCCTGGTTTTTATTTTGCCGATTGCCTGGAGCTCTTCAATATGAGATAAGATATCTGCAAAAAGCGGAGAGGGCTCAAGCTTAAAAACGCTTATCAGGTCATCGCCGTTTAAGATTCTTACCGGCTTTTCCTGCTTTTGCCTGTTAAAAAATTCTCTCAACAGCTTGCGGCATACTTCTTCGTGCCTCCTGCGCGACTCTTCCGAAGTAAGCCTGCCACGGGTAGACCTCTGGTCAGCCATGGATAACAATAATACCGATGCTGCTTCGTTCTGGGTATCCCTAAAATAACGGAAAATCGCACGCGCAGTGACAACCTGCTGGTCAGCCAGGTATCCAGGCCTTAAATGCCAGAATATTATGCGTTTTAAAATGTCCGTTTCCTCATTAGAAAGCCTTATTCTTCTGGCTATTGCTTCAGCCATATCCCTGCCGATACGCTCATGGCCGTAAAACTTTATTCTATTGCCTTTCCTGCGTTTTGCCTCAGGCTTGCCCAGGTCATGGAGAAATGATGCGAGTTTCAATAAGGCGTATCTTGACCTCTGTGAACTAAAATTCTGAAATAAATATTCTTTTACCTGCCTGCTGGTAATCTTACCGGCCAGCGCTTCAAACTGGCGCAGAGTCTCAAAACTGTGTTTTAACACATCCAAATGATGGTAAGGACCCTGGCTTACCCCACGCATCAACTCAATTTCAGGGAAAACCTTAGAAAGAATCCTTAATTTATCCAATTCAGTGAAAAATGCAAACGTATTATTACTTTCCAGTATTTTAAATAACTCATCTCTTATGCGCTCAGGGGAAGAAAAGTTAAGCTTTGCTTTCTTGAGCCTGACCATGCTGATAGTATCTTTCTCTATGTTAAAACCGAGGATGCATGCAAAACTGAATACCCTTAATATCCTTAAGGGGTCGTCGTCAAGAGAGGCGGGGTCTAAGACGCGGATCTTTTTCTTTCTTAAATCACCCAACCCACCGCTTGGGTCTATCAACATATCGGCTAAAGAACCGGAAGAAAACAGATCCTTCAGGTTTAGTGCGATACTGTTTATAGTAAGGTCGCGCTGAAGGAGGTCTTCTTCTATTGAGCCTGCGCGAAAATCAGAAAAATCTAAAGTATATACCCTCTTAGCCAGTTTCTTTACGATCCTGCATATACCATGTTCTTTGTCCAGGATGACTAAAGCTGCTTTCATATCCTTTGCCAATCCGCTGGCAAAATTTATAGAACCGTTTTTAAGACAAAAATCTATATCCGGGTTCGCTTTTTTACGTTTAAGGAACAGGTCCCTGATATAGCCTCCTACCAGGAAAACATCAATTTTACGCTTTTGCGATTCCCGGAGTACCTTCCTGAATAGTAAGGCATCTTCTTTATGTAAAAATGGGTTCGGCATCGGTTTGTATTACTGATTGTCTTTGTTAAAGATCTCCGATTTATTGATTATTTCGTCTTCGACGAAAATCGGAGCATGGGCTCTTACAGCAAGGGCGATACTGTCTGACGGGCGGCAATCGATAGTCTTAGTCTCTCCGGACTCAGCCTTAATGACTAATTTAGCGTGGAAAGTGTTTTCTTCCAGCTTATCTATTATTATCCTCTCGATGGTTGCATGAAGGTTCTGGATAGTAGAATGCAGCAGGTCATGAGTTAACGGCCTGGGAGGATTAAAACCGCTTATCTTAAGTTTTATGGCAGAGGCTTCATTAAGCCCTATAACTATGGGCAGGACTCTGGTGCCTGCTTTCTCTTTCAGGACAATAAGCTGGTCATGCCGCTTTTCATCAATTACAATCTTGTTCAGTTCCATCTCAACCATTAACGTTTCCTTTGCGATAATTTCTTTTTATTCTTGCCTGTCCCCAGCATATCCTGTAACTCCTGCATGAATTGCCCCACGTCCTTAAACTGCCTGTATACGGAAGCAAATCTTACATAAGCTACATCATCCAGTTTTTTGAGCCTTTCAATTACAAATTCTCCAATTCTGGCTGAAGGGACCTCGCGGTCAAATTTTTTCTGTATCGAGCGCTCCACCTCGGTAACTATATCTTCCATCTTCTCGATACTGATCGGCCTTTTTTCGCAGGCCTTCAAGACACCATTGAGTATTTTTTTTCTGTCAAACGGCTCGCGCCTGTCATCCTTTTTTATCACCATCAGGGAGACTTCTTCTACGTATTCATAAGTTGTAAAGCGCTTGCCGCATTTTAGGCATTCCCTCCTGCGCCTTATCGAAGATTCTTCTAAAGTCGCCCGTGAATCTACAACCTTATCTTCCTTAAAACCGCAATTTGGACAACGCATAAATTAGTTCATAGTTTATGGTTCATGGTTCATAGACACAGTTTTTCCCATCAACTATGAACTATGAACCGGCTTTACCTTCCTTACCTTCACCTTGGCCTTCTTTAAGAAGTCCTGTGCCATCTCATCAGGATAACCATCACTGATAACTATTTCTTTGATGCCGGCATTAATCAGCATTTTAGCGCAGATAATACAAGGCTGATTGGTCACATAAAGGGTGCTGTTTTGAGTGCTAATCCCATATAGTGCTGCCTGGACCAATACGTTCTGTTCGGCATGCAGGCCGCGGCATAGTTCATGGCGCTGGCCCGAGGGTATGCCGAGTTTTTCTCTCAAGCAACCCACATCCAGACAATGACTCAGGCCTGAAGGAGCGCCGTTATAACCGGTAGCCAGTATCCTCTTGCCTTTTACCAGGACTGCCCCAACCCGCCTCCTTAAACAAGTCGCCCTCTTGGAGACAAGGCTTGCGACTTCCATAAAATATTCGTCCCATGTCGGCCTGTAATGGATAAGTCTTTTTGTTTTCTTCATAACTATTTAGAATACAGCGGGAACTTTTTGGTTAAAGAAATGACTTCTTTCTTGATTCTATTCAATACAATCTTATCGCCTTTTGATTCTATGGCTTCGTAGATAAACTGTGCGATTTTTCGCATCTGCGGTTTTTTCATGCCGCGGGTAGTCACTGCCGGCGTACCTATCCTTATGCCGCTGGTCACAGCCGCACCCTTAGTATCAAAAGGTATCAGGTTCTTATTAACGGTGATACCGGCTTCCTCTAATATGTAAGAAGCATCTTTGCCGGTTACCCCTTTATTGCTAAGATCAACTAATAACAAGTGTGTATCTGTGCCTCCGGATACGATACGAAACCCGTTTTTTTGCAGAGCCAGCGCCAACTCCCTTGAATTATCAACTACATGTTTCTGGTAAGATTTAAATGCGGCAGTTGAGGCTTCCTTAAAGGCTACAGCCTTTGCAGCGATAACATGCATCAGCGGCCCTCCCTGTATCCCGGGGAATATCTCCATATCCATTTTCTTGGAAAATTCTTTACGGCACATTACAAATCCTCCCCTAGGGCCCCTAAGCGTTTTATGGGTGGTAGAGGTAACGAAATCCGCATACGGCACAGGCGATGGATGTATCCCTGCGGCTACAAGCCCGGCAATATGGGCCATATCCACAAAAAGATACGCACCGACTTCATCACAGATAGAACGGAACTTTACAAAATCTATTAGCCGCGGATAAGCAGATGCGCCGGCAAGTATCATGCGCGGTTTATGCTTTTTGGCTAAAGATAATATGTTATCGTAATCGAGCGATTCTGTCTGCCTGCTTACGCCATAGCCTATTACGTTATAAAACATGCCTGAAAAGTTATGCGGATGCCCGTGACTTAAATGCCCGCCGGCGGACAAATCCATGGCTAATACAGTATCGCCGAACTTCAAGGCGGCAAAATAAACTGCCATATTAGCCTGGGTCCCTGAATGGGCCTGCACATTTACATGCTCGCAGGAAAATAATTTCTTTGCCCTTTCTATCGCCAGCCTTTCAGCCTCGTCAACATGCTGGCAGCCGCCGTACCACCTGCGCCCCGGGTATCCTTCGGCATACTTATTCGTCAGAACAGAACCCTGCGCCTCTAAAACAGCGCAAGAGGTAAAATTCTCCGAGGCGATCAGCTCAAGGTTGTCCTTCTGCCTATTCTCTTCCTTAAATATTGCATCATATATCTCTGGGTCGGTATTTTTTAATGATCTTCCTTTTAACATAAACATTCTTTCCCTATATTATTGATAAGTTTTAACCTCTTTAAATGACGCCCTTTCATAAATTCTGTTTTAAGCCAGGCGCCTACCATTCTTTTAGCAAGCTCAGGCTTAACGAAAGCTGAGCCCATTACCAGGATATTGCTGTCATTATGCCGGCGGGACAATTTTGCGGCTAACGTATTATGGCAAAGGGCTGCCCTTACGCCCCTCAATCTGTTTGCCACAATGGAATTGCCTATGCCGGATTTACATATAAGTATGCCTCTTTTGTATTTCCCGCAAGATACCGCTTTTGCTACGGCAAGTGCAAAAACAGGGTAATCGCACCGCTCCTCTGAAAATGCACCTACGTCATTTACCTGAAAACCTTTCCTCAGCAAAAAAGATTTTATTTTTTCTTTAAGCAGGAACCCGGCGTGGTCAGAGCCTATTATTATTTTTTCTTTAAGCATATCAGATTACCTCGGCTATCTTTTCTACCGCTTCGTTGATTACCGCAAGTGTTGATTCGTAAAACTCCATTCCCTTTCCTATCGGGTCAGGGATATCCAGGTTACTATCATTTATTTTAGCAAATTCTTTCAATAAGAAAAGCCTATTTCTTGCCTCCGGGACCATCTGCAATATTTTTTCTTCATGGATCTTTTCCATGACCAGGATTATATCCGACTTCCTTATTATCGCTTTTGTCACCTGCTGGGAAAAATGCCTGGAGACGTCAATTCCCCGGCTCTTAAGCAGGTGGATAGTCTCTTCTGATGCCCCGAAACCTGAGAGCATCATAATACCGGCTGAAATCACCTCAACATCATCCCTCTTCTTTTCCTTCAGCTTAAGCTTTAATAATCCTTCAGCCATAACCGAACGGCATGAATTTCCCGTGCATATAAATAATACGGTCTTCTTATTTGCTATTCTATCGATAACGTCCTTACTGATTACTCCCTCTCTTAATATCCGTACGTCCTCACCGGTCAAGTCAACTACGGTAGAATCCCTCTGAAACCTGGTAGGCCCGGCATCTATGGCATAATCTACATGCCCATCCATATCTTTTATTGCCTGATTGAAATCAACGGGAGAAGGAGCGCCGGAAATGTTGGCTGATGGGCAAGCCAAAGGTATCCCGGCAAGGGTTACTATCCTTAAAGCGACATCATGGTCGGGCATACGCATGCCTACTGTCCTGCCATCCCTTGAATTTAACACCACAGTCAAGGGCCCCGGCCACAACTTGTCTATGATCTTGTATGCTTTAGTGGATATATTACTGCCAAAATCGTTGACGCTTTCCTTATGGTTTATCAGCAATGAAAAATGTTTTTCTTCGGGGCGTTTCTTTATCTGGGCCAGCCTGGATAAGGCCTTTTTATCAGACATATTCGCGGCTATGCCATAGACTGTCTCGGTAGGTATTATTACCAGGCCCCCGCGCAATATCACATTAGCGGCTTCTTTTAATATATTATCATCCGGCCTGTTCAGGTCGAGTCTGGCTATTTTTGTCTTAATACTCATACCTTAATCTTTATGTTCCTTATCTTATCCCTCATTTCCTTCTTATATGCAACTAATCTTGCCCTGGTATTCTTATCCTCCAAAGCAACGATTTCCAAAGCAAACAAGCCGGCATTACGCGCACCTGCCTTTCCTATAGCCATTGATGCAACCGGCACCCCCGCAGGCATCTGCACGGTAGAAAGCAAAGAATCCATGCCTTTTAGACTGCTTGTCTCTATGGGTATGCCTATCACCGGTAAAATCGTATGGGCAGCGATCACACCTGCCAGGGCCGCAGCCCCTCCTGCAGCAGCGATAAAAACTTTTACTCCTCTTTTTTGCGCGCTCTCTACGTAAGCAGCAAGTTCACGCGGGGTCCTATGGGCTGACAATACTTTTATCTCAAAAGAGGCCTTGAATTCCTTTAAAATATTTACTGTTTCCTGAACAGTCTCTAAATCTGACTGGCTTCCCATTATAATACTGATTTTAGCCATAATATACCTCCTCTGTTATAGCGCCTTTGAGGCAATATCTTTACGGTAATGCATACCATCAAAGTGAATTTTTGAGACTCCCTGATAAGTTTTATTTATCGCTTCTTTAATCGTGGTTCCTAAGCCGCTGACACCCAGCACCCTTCCTCCATCAGTAACGCAAGTGGACTGTGGACTGTGGACTGTGGACGGCAAAAACTTTGTTCCCGCATGAAAAACCTTCACCCCTTCTATTTTCTCAGCTTCTTCTATGCCTTTTATCTCTTTGCCTTTATCATAAGCCCCCGGGTAACCTTTTGAGGAACACACAACGCATACACAACTACGGTTATCCCAATCCAATGTCTTGACTTTTGAAAGCTGTTTTTTTGCGCAAGCCAACATAACCTCGACAATGTCGGTTTTTAACCTTGGCAGGATCGCCTGTGTCTCCGGGTCCCCGAAACGGACATTGAACTCCAGGGTCTTTGGACCATCTTTAGTAATCATTATCCCGGCATATAAAACACCCTGGTATTCGATACCTTCATTTAATAAGCCTTTAACCATCTTGTATATTACTTTCTGCATTATAAGATCGAACATTGCCTTATCAACCACTGGCGCAGGAGAATACGCGCCCATACCCCCTGTATTAGGCCCCTGGTCATTATCAAATATCCTTTTATGGTCCTGGCTTGAAGCAAGGGGTATAACATATTCTGAATCAGTAAATACCAATATGGATGCTTCCGGACCTTCCAGGCAATCTTCGACTATAATCTTCTTACCGGAATTACCGAAAATTTTATCCCTGAGTATTAAAGAAGCTGCCTGGTTTGCTTCTTCCACCGTCTTTGCGACAAATACTCCCTTGCCTTGCGCAAGGCCGTCTGCCTTGATTACGCAGGGCGCTCCCCTGACAGAAATAAACCTTTTTGCTTCATCTAAGTCCTGAAAAACCCTGAACTCTGCAGTCGGGACCTGATACCTGGCCATCATCTGTTTGGAAAATACCTTGCTTGATTCCAATTGTGCAGCAGCTTTATTCGGCCCGAAAATATTTAACTTATATTTTTTGAACTCATCAGCTATACCTAACGACAAAGGCACTTCCGGCCCGACTACTGTAAGGTCAACATTCTGCCTCCTGGCAAAATCCAACAACCCGGTTATGTCATCCGGTTTAATATCGATACACTCTGCCTGTTGCGCGATCCCCGCATTACCGGGAGCACAGAAAATCTTATCTACCGATTTAGACTGCGCTATTTTCCAGACAAGCGCGTGCTCTCTGCCTCCCGAACCTATAACTAATATTCGCATAACTTTATTGTTTAAGCGTTGAACAGCTTAATCGTTTAATAGTTAATCAGCAATGTGATTTATACGTTCGCGGTCACAAAACCGCACCTTCGAAGGTGCGGATGGAGTGTGTACGCTCAGTATTTCGCTCCAAGAAACCTCAGACTTTAGCCTAATGAGCTTCATTTCTCTTTTTGTTCTTTTCTAAGCGGCAATACACCTGCCATCTCGCCGATAACGTTGACCAGTTCTGTATTTGAAGGGACTACTATTTTTGCGTTATTTTCAAGCGACTTCTCAACTGCCTCTAATTTCCTTAGCACCTGCGCGTTACCGACAAAATAATGCTCAGCTGCCTCGTTGACCAGCTTGATCGCCTCAGCCTCGCCTTCAGCCTGAAGGATCCTGGCCTGCTTGATGCCTTCGGCTTTCTTAATTTCAGCCCTCTTCTGGCCATCAGCTGCAGTCTCTGTGGCTGTTGCATAATCAATAGCGGCGATTTTTTCATTTTCAGCTTTTACCACCTTGTTCATCGTCTCCTGGACATCTTTAGGAGGGTCGATTTCCTTAAGCTCAGTACGCACTATCTCAATACCCCAGCTCTGTGTCTCTTCGCAAAGGGTCTTATGCAGCTCTTCGTTTATCTTACCCCTTTCGCTGTTAGCGGATTTAAGCGTAAGCGTGCCGATAATATTCCTTAAGGTAGTGCGGGCAAGATTGACTATCTGCCACTGATAATTATTAACGTTATACAGGGAATTCTTTACGCTTACCTCATCAGGCTTGACCTTAAAATAAACCTGTGCATCTACACGGGCATTTAAATTATCGTTGGTAATAATTTCCTGCGGCTCGGCATCAACCATCTGCTCGGTGATATTGACCATATAAAGGCTCTCAATCACCGGTATTATCCAGTTAAAACCCGGGTTGGCAAAACGGTTGTATTTACCCAGCCTCTCAACCAGCCCGCGGTGAGTAGGACGGACTATCCTTATCCCGGAAAGAAAGATAAAAACTGCGAATACTATGGTCATCGTAAACAAAGGGCCCATTTTTCCTCCTTTTTTAAAATTAATTTATATGCACTTGCCTGGCTCCCGGGGTGACTTTCCCGATAACCCAGGATTTCAAGCTGAATTTTTCCAACTCGCCCTTAACCTGGCTTAAAGCAGCTTTAGGAATAAATAATACCATGCCAATACCCATATTTAATGTCGAGTACATGTCTCTGTCGCTGACATTGCCCTTGTTTTGAACGAGCCTGAAGATTTTCGGTACAACCCAGGAATTTTTGTCAATCCTCAAATCAAATTTTCTCGGTAGGATACGTGATATCTTGTTATAAAAAGCACCGCCTGTAATATGGGATATGCCCCTGATTACCTTACAGTCATAGCCGAATTTATCCAACAAGGCAATCACCGGTTTTACATAAATACGCGTGGGTTCAAGCAGCTCTTTACTCATCCTTTTAAGCTCTGCCTCGGAGAAAACCTTTCTGACCAATGAAAAACCGTTAGAATGCAGTCCGCTTGATTCCAGGCCTAAAGCCAAATCCCCTTCTTCTATTCTTGAACCATCGATTATATTGGCCTCTTCGATCGCCCCTACGCAAAATCCGGCCACATCATATTCACCTTTATCATACATGCCAGGCATCTGGGCAGTTTCTCCTCCGATTAAAGAACACCCCGATTCAATGCAACCGTTATTTATCCCTTTGATTATATCCAGCAGGGTCTCTTCCTTGAGGTCGCTATAAGCTAAATAATCAAGAAAAAACAACGGCCTTGCCCCGGTGCAAAGTATGTCATTTACGTTCATGGCCACAGCATCTATACCGATGGTATCATGCTTATTGACAAGCGCAGCTATCTTAAGCTTAGTGCCTACGCCGTCAGAGGAAGAAACCAGCACCGGGTTCTTGTAGGCCTTTTGGGGGAACCTGAAAAATGCACCGAACCCGCCGATATCCTTAATCACTTCGCCGGTAAAAGATTTCCTCGCCAAAGGTTTTATCTTTTCTTTAAAACTCTCTGCTTTGTGTATATCAACTCCAGCAGACTTATAGTTTATGCTCTTTGTTCGTCTCATAATTTAATCTCTCCCTGGCCGCAGCAACGTGACTCAAGAGAAAATTTGCTATGGCCTGTCTCTGCTTTAACCGGATACCTGCCTGTCCAGCAGGCATTACAATAATATTTTTCGGGATTCTTAAGGCATTTGTGCATCCCTTCAAGGCTGAGATAACCCAGGCTGTCTACGCCTAAATATTTCCTTATCTGTTCAAGTGAGCCGTATTTATTTGCGATCAGTTCGCTGGAACGGTGAAAATCAATACCATAAAAACAAGGGTGCCTGTGCGGCGGGCAGGAAATCCTTAAATGCACTTCTTTGACGCCTGCCCTTCTTAAGTTTCTGACGCGGATCTTCGAAGTATTTCCGCGGACAATAGAATCATCAACAATAACAATCTTCTTGCCTCTTAAAACATCTTTAAGCAGATTGAATTTTACCCTTATCCCGAATTCCCTTATATCCTGGGCAGGCTGTATGAATGTCCTGCCTATATAATGGTTCCTGATTATGCCCATTTCAAGAGGTATACCCGACTCATGAGAATAACCCATCGCGGCTGAAAAACCGGAATCAGGAACAGGGACAACAAAATCCGCATCCACCGGATATTCCCTGGCCAGCTGTTCGCCAAGCTTACGCCTTACCATATGCACCGTTTCGCCAAAAACAATTGAATCAGGACGGGAAAAATAAACGTGTTCAAAGATACACATTGCGAATTTATTCTTCTGCGGGCTGAATTTTACTGACTTGAGTTTATTATCCGAAATAAAGATGATTTCTCCCGGCTCTACATCGCGTACGAATTTTGCTCCGATAAGGTCAAGCGCGCAGGTCTCAGAAGCCAGACACCAGGAATTTCTTAGTTTGCCCAGACAAAGCGGCCTGAAACCCCATGGGTCCCTTACTCCAATAAGAGAATCTCTGTTCATCATAACCAAAGAAAACGCCCCTCTTATCCGCTTTAGCGCATACATAAGGCTTCCTTGCAAATCACGGCATCTTGCCTTGGCCATAAGATGAATAATTAATTCTGAATCGGTTGTTGTCTGAAAAATAGAACCGCGCTTTTCCAGATATGACCTTAATTCCAGGGAATTAACTAGGTTACCGTTATGCGCGATACACATTGTACCTTTGGCATAGTCTATTAATAACGGCTGGGAATTTTTCAAGACACTTGAACCGGTGGTAGAATACCTGACATGGCCGCAGGCAGTATCGCCCTTAAGACTGTTTAAAGTACGGCCGTCGAAAACATCAGCGACTAAACCCATATCTTTATGTACGTGCAGGGAACCGTTGTTGTTCGATACAATCCCGCAGGCCTCCTGTCCCCTGTGCTGCAACGCATACAAACCAAGATATGTAAGCCAGCTGGCCTGCTTATGTCCGGTTATTCCGAACAAACCGCAATATTCCTTTGGATGGTCGTTTAATAAACCGTATTCGTCCATATTTTCCTCTGCTTAAAAAAGTTAACCCTCTTTGCCGGTCCAGCAATACTGGCATATTTTTTGCTCAGGTAAACCGATAGCCTGGATCATGTCCTGCAGTTTCAGATATCTTAAAGTATCAACCTTTAAGTCCCTGGCAATCCACTTTACCATTCTTTTATATTCGTATGATCCTTCATCAAGATACCGTTTTATATTTTTGGTATCTTTGCCTTCAAGCGCTCTGATCGCCTTACGGGCAGCTAATTCTTTTATCTGACGGGTGGAATAATTGAATTTGCACGGGAACATAAGCGGCGGGCAGGCGATCCTCAAATGGATCTGTTTTGCTCCGCAATTAATGAGTTTCTGAATAGTATAATTCTTGAGTTGCGTGCCCCTGACGATTGAATCATCACAAAAAACTATGCGCTTGCCCTTTATGATCTCGGGAATAGGAATAAGCTTCATCCTTGCGACCAAATCACGCATATGCTGGGAAGGCGGAGTATAGCTACGGTCATAACCAGGGGTATATTTTACCAGTGGCCTGCGTAAAGGTATGCCTGATTCCATCGCATAACCTATTGCATGCGCGGTGCCTGAATCCGGTATCCCGGCAACCATATCCGCATCAACCATATCATTCTTAGCCAGGCAGCGACCGCACCTTTCTCTTGCCGCCTCTACGTTGTGGCCTTCATAGGAAGAAGCAGGAAACCCGGTATATATCCATAAGAATGAACAAATTTGTTTTTTATCCGAACACTTTTTTCTGGTTGTGATACCTCGCTTGTTTAAAAATATTATCTCTCCGGGCTCAAGGCTCTTGTCTATTTTATATCCAAGATTATGAAAAGCGCTTGTTTCTGTAGTGACCGCGAAAGAGCCCGATTTTATCCCGACAGTCAAAGCGCTATATCCCAGACGGTCCCTGGCCGCATAGATCCCATCCTTAGTCAACAAAAGCAAGGAACAGGAACCCCTTATCGCCTTAAACATCTTTTCTATGCCATCAATTATATTTTCTCCTCTTATTATTAATTTGGCAATTAATTCCGTGGTATTGACAGAGCCGTCGGTTACTTCACTGAAGGACTGCCCTTTCTTATAAAGATCCTCGGCTAGCTGAACCGCATTGTCAATAAATCCATTAGTCACTATGGCAAATGCACCGAATCTGGAATGCACCAATATGGGCTGTTCTTCTTTAGAGCTGATCACCCCTATGCCCATAGCCCCCTGCATATTTTTATATTCTGTAAAGAATTTAGCTTTAAACTGGCTGCCTTTTATATCATGTATTTTACGTTGAATTTCCCCGGTTGAAACTGCCAGCCCCGCAAACTGCGTGCCGAGGTGAGAATGATAATCAGTGCCATAAAACAAATCATCACTACAGCTGTCCCTGGAGATTACTCCGAATATACCGCTCATTCAAATTTCCCCTTTCTAAGCTCATTTATTATATATTCAACACCGTTTCTGAATATCTGCAAACCATCGCCTTCTTTTACTCCTGCTGCATTTTCAGTCCATGACCTTGGATGCTGCAATAGATCAATATGGCGCTCCGGATGCGGCATAAGCCCGAAGATCCTTCCCGTTTCATCGCATATACCGGCGATATTCTCTATTGAACCGTTCGGATTATAAGGATAGTCTGCCAACTGCGTATCTTCATCGCAATATTGCAGAACAACCTGCCCGCTCTTAAAAAGGTTATCAAGCACATTTTTGTCTCTGGTTATGAATTTCCCTTCCCCGTGGGCAACCGGCAGATAAATCTTGTCAGGTAAATTACGCGTCCACACGCATTTAGCTGATAGCTGACGGCTGATAGCTGACGGCTTTAAATAAACCCACCTATCCTCAAATTTTGCGCTATCGTTAATTATCAGGCTTGCCTGCTGTTTAAAGTCTTTAGCGCCTGCCAATAACCCGCTTTTTACTAATATCTGGAAACCATTGCATATGCCTATTATGACCTTTCCTTCTGAGATAAAATTCTCTATATCCTTGCGCAGTTTAAACCTCAGCTCATTGGCAAAAACCCTGCCTGCGCCCAGGTCATCACCGTAAGTAAATCCGCCGGGTATAGCCAATATCTGAAAACTATGCAGGCTCCTGCTGCCTGCTATAAGCTCGTTTATATGCACTAATTCACATACAGCGCCTGCTTTTCCAAAAGCAGCAGCGGTTTCTAAATCACAGTTGGTACCTGCGCTTCTTAATACGCAGACTTTAGGCTTTTGCATAAAACTTCCTTATGGCATCGACTACTTCTTTGGGCTTATCCACAACAACAAAAATATCCAGGTCCTCTTTGCTTATGTTACCGTTTGCTAAAACAGTGCTTTTAAGCCAATCCAGAAGGCCCTTCCAATATTCCGAGCCGAATAAGACTACGGGGAATTTGGATATCCTCTTGGTCTGAATAAGATTAATGGCCTCGGTGAACTCATCCAGCGTCCCGTAACCTCCGGGGAGTATTACAAAAGCTTTGGCATATTTAACAAACATCACTTTTCTGACAAAAAAATAATGAAAATCAAGAAGCGTATCTACATATTTATTTGCTTTTTGCTCGCTGGGTATCTGAATATTTAAGCCCACAGAACACCCGCATGCCCTCTTTGCCCCTTTGTTGGCAGCTTCCATAAGCCCGGGGCCGCTGCCGGTAATAACAGCATAACCTTCTTTTGCCAAAAGATAGGCGACTTCCTCGGCCAATTTGTAGTGTTTATTATCCGGTTTTGTCCTGCTTGAGCCGAATATCGAAACAGCTTCTCCCAGTTTGGATAATACTTCAAAACCTTCGACGAATTCCGACATTATACGGAACACCCGCCAAGTATCCTGCCTTACAAAATCATCTGAATCATCCAATAGCTCGTCTTTCTTGCGCTTAGTATTTTTCACCATTGCAAAGGCTCCTTCCAGGCCGTCTTAAGCTCATCTACAGATGCCCTGATACATGTTTTACCGTCTAAACCATGGACTTCCAATATACCCTCTTTAGTTACGCATCCGATTAAGCCGTAAACAATGCCTTTAAGCGTTTTTTCAAAAGCTTTTTGGTTTTCGCGGCTCACTTCTACTATAAATCTGGAATTAGATTCGGAAAAAAGCACACAATCATTACTAAGCCTTGCCTTGCTGTTATTAAACGGCGCCTCGGATAAGAAAACTCTCATGCCAAGGTTCCCAGCAAAAGACATCTCGGCGCAACTCACGGCTAAGCCTCCGTCAGAACAATCATGGATAGATTCTACCAGGCCGCTAGAGGCAGCTTTACTTAAAGCGACAAATGTTTTCTTTGCCTTAATAACATCTACCTTCGGTACGGTATTGCCTACATAACCAAGAATATCATAGTAATGTGACCCTCCCAACTCATTAAAAGTTTCTCCTACGATATACACGAGGTTGCCCGGCTTCTTAAGGTACATCGAAACGGCTTTTGATACATCCTGCATGACTGCAATGGCAGAAATCAGTAAAGTACCCGGGATAGAGATGGATCTTTTATTGACCGTGAATTCGTTATACAGGCTGTCTTTACCCGATATAAAAGGCAGGCCAAAACCTTTTGCAATATCATAACATCCTAAAGCAGCGCGCACTAAACCTCCAAGCCTATCAGGCTTATCAGGATTGCCCCAGCAAAAATTATCTAATAATGCGACCCTCCCAAGTGATCCGCCGACTGCGATTATCTGCCTTAATGCCTCGTCAATGCATGAAGCAGCCATCCAGTAAGGGTCGATTAGGCCGAACCTGAAATTGATCCCGTTAGATAAAATAATGCCCCTGTTTGAATTTAATAAAGGCCTGTTTACTGAAGCATCAGCCGGGCCGTCGTTAAACTTGCCTATAAGAGGCTTAACAACAGACCCCCCCTGGACTTCATGGTCATATTGCCTTATAACCCACTCCTTGGAACAGATATCATAATGAGAAAGAAGCTGTTTTAAAGTTTTAGTCACATCCTTTGGACAGCGAAGCTTCGGTTCCCTGTAAATATGCTGTTTAAATACGGCTTTCTTTTCTATTTTAGGCAGCCCTTCATGCAGAAAACCCATTTCCAATTCACAGACTTTCTTATCGTTATAATAAAGCCTTAATTTATCATCACCCGGGAACTCTCCGATAACTGCTGCTTCCACATTCTCCTTAGTAAAAACATCTATCAATTCTGCTATATTCTCTTTCGGCACCGAAAGGACCATTCTTTCCTGCGACTCCGAGATCCATATCTCCATATAAGAGAGGCCGCTATATTTAAGCGGGACTTTATCCAAATATACAACCGCTCCCAGGTCTTGGCCCATTTCCCCGACCGCACTGGATAGCCCGCCAGCTCCGCAATCAGTTATCGCGCTATACAAACCCCTATCCCTTGCTTTAAGGATAGTATCAACCATCTTTTTTTCCTGTATGGGATTACCGATCTGGACTGCCCCGCTTGATATTGTTTCAGACTCATGGGTAAGCTCGCCGGAAGAGAATGTCGCACCGTGTATGCCGTCTCTTCCCGTCCTGCCGCCGACTACAACGATTAAATCCCCCTTCCTCGGGTTTTTAAATGCTTTGTCTTTAGGCATTATTCCGACGGTGCCGCAATAAACTAATGGATTGCCCACAAATCTGTCATGAAAAAGGATGGCGCCGTTAACAGTGGGGATCCCCATTTTGTTACCATAATCCCTGACTCCTGAAACAACCCCCTTCATCACTCTTTTCGGATGCAACGTACCTGCCGGTAATTTACTGAAAGGATAATCCGGGCTGGCAAAACAAAAAACGTCGGTATTAAGGATAGGTTTTGCGCCCATACCGGTGCCTAACGGGTCACGGATTACCCCGCCCACACCGGTATTTGCCCCTCCGAAAGGCTCAAGTGCTGAAGGATGGTTATGGGTCTCTACTTTAAAACAAATGTTGTAATCGTCATCAAACTTTATGACACCTGAGTTATCCTTGAATACCGATACGCACCAGGGCTTATTAAGCTCTTTGGTGACCTTCATTATCGTTGATTTAAGGAGATTATCAATCTTTTTAGTGCACAGTGCACCGTTCACAGTTGACTGTTTATAATCTATCTTACCCCTGAACGTTTTATGCCAGCAATGCTCTGACCAGGTCTGGGCTATGGTCTCCAGCTCACAATCCGTAGGATCGCGTTTAAGCTTCCTGAAGTAATCCTTAATTGCGCGC
Source organism: Candidatus Omnitrophota bacterium (assembly GCA_003598025.1). Lineage (NCBI taxonomy): Bacteria > Pseudomonadati > Candidatus Omnitrophota > Candidatus Omnitrophota bacterium. The sequence goes on along the minus strand of QZKH01000002.1, from coordinate 211,551 downwards.
ATCTCATTTATATTAAGAAACAATTGCCCGCTTTTACTAAGCTGCATTAATTTCTTATCACCGGCTTTTAGCAACCCGACAGTAACTAATCTGAATTGATATTTTACTTCCGCCGGGATTTTGTCTTCTGCCATGCGCGGGACTATATGCTGTATAAGCTTATTGTATAATAATTTATCACAGATTATTTTCAGCTGATGGTTATTAAGCCTGCCTTTGATGATATATTTTTTAGCTGTTTTTATGGAAGTTACCGCGGATATTCCTATGTCCCTGATTGCTTTAAGGCTGGACTCTTCAACCGGGTCCATAACTCCCGGATTATAGGCTACTTCGACTACGTGGGTATTATTGCCGAAACTATTGTTTATTTGGCTGGTTTTTGAAAAAGAGTACTCTTGTGAAACGCTGTCTAAAAGGACTTCCTCGCATATTTTCTTTACATCATCAGGGGTAATGCTGTCCTTTATTATATATATCTGTATAAACTTTACATCTTCAACGTCGTAAATACCCAGGTCAAAGATATCCCGCTTAATACCCTCTCCGATTGCATCAAATACCTCGGCTTTATCTTTTATTTCAATTTTCCAAGACATGAAAACTCCGTAAAATTAGGCAGGAAAAAATTAGTTTTAAAAGGCAAAATAATGTATTATTTATTTCCCAAAGAGTGGTTTATTCTAAGGACAAACGACACCCTCTCAACTTCCTGCTCTGCTTTTAATTTCTGCTCAATGGTACCGCTTATTATTTCTGGCAGGGTAAAGCATTAACAATATTGTATATATTATTACAGCCCGACATTATGGAAGATCTTATCAACATGCCGGAGGTAATAATCCAAGTCAAATATCTTATCTAATTCTTTGGGGTTGAGATGTTTCAGGAGCTGGCTGTCTTGAAGTAAGTTATCCCTGAAACTCTTTTGGCCCTTCCAGGTCTTCATCGCGCACCTCTGCACTATATCATAAGCCTGGCTGCGCGCAAGACCCTTAGCCATAAGCGCTAAAAGCACCCTTTGAGAAAATATCAGGCCCTTGGTCTTAGCCATATTCGCCAGCATATTATCAGGATGCACAACGAGCCCATCGATTACTTCTATGAATTTATGGAGCATGTAATCCAACGCCAGGGTAGAATCGGCAAATATAACCCTTTCTGCCGAAGAATGGCTGATATCGCGCTCATGCCACAATGACACATTCTCAAGCGCAACTAACGCATTACCTCTCAATAAACGGCTGAGACCGCATATACGTTCACAAATAACAGGGTTTCTCTTATGCGGCATAGCAGAAGACCCCTTCTGGCCTTTTCCAAAAGGCTCTTCTGCTTCCAGGACTTCCGTACGCTGAAGATGCCTTATCTCAGTGGCGAATTTTTCTAAAGAAGCTCCGATTATAGCCAATGTGCACATATACTCGGCATAAATATCCCTCTGGATTATCTGTGTAGAAATCTTAGCCGGCCTGAGCCCGAGCTTCCTGCAGATATAAGCTTCTGCCTGCGGGTCTATATTGGCATATGTACCCACAGCTCCGGATATCTTTCCGGTTGATACTGCTTCTTTTGCGGAACGCATTCTTTCTATATTACGCTTGGTTTCGTCATACCATAGCGCCAGCTTAAGGCCGAATGTCGTCGGTTCAGCATGTATACCGTGGGTCCTGCCTATGCAAACCATATCTTTATATTTCAAGGCTTTTCTGGAAAGCACAAAAAGCACCCTGTTAAGTCCGCCGACTATAATATCAGAAGCACTCTTAAGTTGTACCCCTAAAGTAGTATCAAGCACATCTGAAGACGTAAGCCCCATATGCAGGTATTTTGCGTCTTTCCCGATATAACTTCCGACGCAATTGACAAAAGCAACGACATCGTGCTGGGTTTTTTCTTCTATTTTCTTTATCTGTTTAATATCAAATTTTGCTTTTTTCTTTATTCTTTTTAGAGAGTCAAGCGGGACCGCTTTTTTAGAGGCAAGGTATTCTAAGGCAAATATTTCTATGGCAAGCATCGTCCTGAACTTAAAATCCTCCTGCCATATTTTTCCCATTTGGGGCAGACAATAACGCTCAATCATAGGCATCCTCCGCAGGCAATTATTATATCAGAATTTAAATCTTTGGCAAATCAATTTCTATAGCTATAAATGCTGATTTTGCCTAACTAAAAGAGGTATATAAACTTGTCAGCCAGCCAAAAAACGCTAATTTTAACCCGGGTGACCTTCAATAATGCTGCAAGCAATCTTATTATATCTTCGCAGTCAAAGGTTTAGCTTGACTGCTATCTAAATAACCGGTTTTTCCCCGGCCTATAAGAAAGCTATAGTCATTTGGCTTGTGTATTTTAAGCCAAATCATGCCGTAGGCCTTGATCCATTCCATAGCTGCCCTTTCCCTGCCTATATCCTTTTTTAGCCTTTCACTCTCTATCCATTTGTACCTGTCAATCTCCCGGGCAACACGTTCGTCATCCAGAAGCCTGAGGAAAAGAATCGCATCCATAGAAATTCTCCTAAAGAAATATTTTTGCTGTAATTATTTGTTAATTATGGTGGCTTGATAAGGCAGGTTTGTAAATAAAATGTTATGAAGACGTTTTGCTGCTATAAATTTTTTCTACCTTACCAATCATTTATATATTATCCATGAACCAGAAATTGTCAAGGGGATTATATTAGTTCATTGTTCATAGTTCATGGTTCATAGAAATATTCATATGTCCACGAACCATCAACCATGAACTCATCTCTATGCACTATTTGAATTCATCCCGTATTTTAGGCAGAGATAAGAACCAGGCAAGTAGTAACCAAAATATATATACGATTACTTTTCTTTCATTCAGGACTATCGAAAGCCTGGCTATCGGGCTCTTTAACAAAGACTCCAGGGCAATAAACTGGCCGATATCCGTGATAAGCCAAAACCCGAGAAAAACCAGACAGGAGCCAAGTATCATTTTCAGCGCCCATTTCTTATTGTCAAACACAAAGATCGAAGCGATCAATCCTAGCAGGCTGACAATAGTACAAAACAAATATTTAAGAGTGATAAACCAGGGGTAGCTTCTCAAAGGGAAAAAGAAAGTAAAAAACAAGAAACTATAGCCAAAAAATATCAACGAAAGCAGTGATATCAAAGAAATCCTTATCTGTTTACTTTCCATTATCTCCAAAGAATATCTCTCCACAATAGAATTAAAAAATTATTTTTTATTTCCGGTGTTACTGTTTCTATCCGGTACATTACTTGTCGCGGCCTGTGACGTAATCTCTTGCCTAAGCTGCATCAATTTACTGTTTATTTCGGCTATCTTTGCCTGATCGCCATCCATTGCAGCTTTCATAAGTTCAGAGGAAAGCTTGAAAGTATCAGCCAAAAGCTGATGCTGCTGGCTGGCCCCTTCCGGCGCTTTCATGTTCTGAAGTTTTTTATAAGCTTCCTCGGATTTTTTCTTTACCCCTTCCAGTGAGGCCTTGTTGCCTGAGCCCTGCATAATACTGTTTGATTCGCTCATTATAGATGACATTGAATCCTGTACTATTGCGTTAACCTCATTCTCGTATTCCTGAGCGGGAACTTCCTCCTCAGGGCTCTGTGCTTCCGGCCGGATTATGTCTGCATTACGGTCAAGGCTGCCTTCTATCTTTAAAAGCTCCGGAGAAGGTTCAGGGACGATCCTGTCAATTTCATCAACAAAATACACCAACGGCACGCCCTCAAAATCAATTTTTATATGCTTATCTGTCCTCTCAATGATGTCTCCGTTGACCTGTTTTCCGGATTTAAGAATCACGGTTTCGGCGTAAGAATATGTGCAGGTATTTGCTGATATAAAAACCAGCAAGAAAAATATTGCGGCCTGCCGATAAAAAAAATACGGGGGCTGCTTTAAGACAGTTCCCGTATTAAATTTATCGCGAGGAGTCATATATTCAAAAATATTATTCCTGTTTGACCCGGTTTCGGACTTTTTCTCTTTTTGATATTTCAGCATACCAGGGGCATTCCCAGCAATTCTTGAATTCTCTAGGCTGCATAGGAGAGCATCCTGCGAGAAACCAGCATCTCTGCCCATATTTTTCTTTATAAACAGCACAGCGCTCTCTAATAGCCTTAACACAAGAGCAATATTGCCAGCAGTTCTGGGGCGATTTCATATTTTCCATTCCCACCTCCATAAGAATGGAATCCCGGATGAACCTGCTGCAATATTTATCTACTGCCGGGATCAAATACTTACAGGTTATATTTTACTTCATCAAATCAATAATTCAAGGGAAAAATATATTAAGAAAATCAAGGATAATTCTGGCGGATGTTGGTTTTATCTATGAGGGAGAACGGACTCTAAAAATATTGCGGGGGCCCGATTTGAACGGACGACCTTCAGGTTATGAGCCTGACGAGCTACCAGACTGCTCCACCCCGCGAATCTATAGAGTTCACGGTTCACCGTGCACAGAGCACTGTTCTGAATAAATTAATCAAATCCATGAACTACGCTCTATGAACCATGCACAAACTTACTTTATCTACTTTCTTCCGGTATTACTTTTATCGGTACTTCACCCTTACGGACAACCCCCATCTTTTGCCTTGCGACATTTTCCTGATAAAGAGTATCGCTTTTTACGCGTTTCAGTTCTTCCGTAAGTAAATAATTATTTATATTCAGATCCCGCATTTTTTTCTCGAGATCGTTATTTCTCTCCCTTAATTCCTGAAGCTTGGTGTAGCCCGGAAGAAAGATTATCAGTAGCAAAACCGCGATACCGAACAACCAAAATGCTTTCTTTAACATACATTATTACTTCTTCCAGAGCGTACCAAAATATACTGCATTACTGCCTAATTCCTGCTCTATCCTGAGAAGCTCATTATATTTGCATATCCTGTCGGTACGCGACAAAGACCCTGTTTTTATCTGGCCACATCCGGTAGAAACCGCCAGATGCGCGATAGTAACGTCTTCTGTCTCCCCTGAACGATGCGACATTACGGAATTATACTTGTTTTCTTTAGCCATGTTGACGGTCTCAAGGGTCTCGGAGAGCGAACCGATCTGATTGACTTTAACTAGTATAGCATTTCCGATCTTTTCATCAATACCTTTTTTGAATATAGACGGATTAGTTACAAAAATATCATCTCCAACCAGTTGGAGCCTGTTTCCGAGTGCCTGGGTCATATTCTTCCAGCCAGACCAATCATGTTCAGAGAGGCCGTCCTCAATGGAGACAACAGGGTATTTCTCTATCCATTTTTTATAAATAGATATTAAATCTTGGGAAGTCTTTTTTGCGTTTTCAAATGTATATGCACCGTCTTTATAAAAAGAGCTCGAGGCACAATCCAAAGCCAGGGATATATCCCTGCCAGGCCTATATCCGGCCTTCTCAATAGCTTCTATGATAAGTTCCAAAGCCTCTTCGTTAGACTGCAGATTAGGCGCAAAACCTCCTTCATCCCCTACGGAAGTAGACAACTTTTTGGATTTTAGTATCGACTTCAGATTATGGAAGACTTCGGTAGCATACCTTAGAGCTTCACTAAATTTAGGCGCTCCTATTGGCATTATCATAAACTCCTGTATATCCAGGTTATTGTCAGCATGCAAGCCGCCGTTAAGTATATTCATTAATGGAACTGGCAGTATATTAGCTTTTTCTCCCCCTAAATATTTATATAAAGGTATGCTTTTATCTAAGGCAGCTGCTTTGGCAACAGCTAAAGATACCCCGAGTATCGCGTTTGCCCCCAGCTTTGACTTATTATCTGTTCCGTCCAGCTTGAGTAAAGCCTCATCAATCTTCTTATAATCCGGCTCCAATCCCTTTATCCTGGAAGATATTACATTATTTACGTTATTTACTGCCTTAAGCACGCCTTTACCCATGTATCTTTTTTTATCTCCGTCCCTCAGCTCCAACGCCTCGTTGTCTCCGGTTGAAGCCCCTGAGGGGACTGCCGCTCTGCCTAAGATACCGTTATCCAGCACAACATCAACCTCAACGGTCGGGTTCCCCCGGGAATCCAGGATCTCCCTTGCTATTACCTTAACTATCTTTGCCATATCAATTTCTCCCTCTGATTTGTTTGTAGTGGTTGGTGGAAAGTATATTATACATATAAAAGTAAGCTGGTCAAGAAAAGAATTGACTTGGCCATTTTAATATGTTATTTAATAAGGATACAAAGGAGTAATTATGGATTCTAAAAAGCTGAAACTTTACTGGAAGCTTCATTGGATAAAAATACTTCTCGTAAGCATACTATGCGTTTTCGGTGTATCAGTGGTTATTTTTATTATAACCGGCATTAAGGCCTGGAACGAATCAGAATCGTACTTAAGGCAGTCCCAATTAGCCATGATACCCCTTCAGCTTTACCTTTCCATAGTGACTGCCCTTATCTTCGGCGTAGTATATACCTTCCTCATGTACTGGCTTTATTTTAAAAAAGGTGCACAGTCTTTTACCCAAAAACAGAAAAAATCCATTGACGGTAAAGAATTAGGCATCACCTGGACCGATGTTATCGGTATGGATGAAGCAAAAGAAGAAGCGCTGGAAGTCGTTAAATTAATTAAAGACCGCGCAGAACTCCAAAGAGTAGGCGGGAAAATCCTTAAAGGCATACTGATGATAGGCCCTCCCGGATGCGGAAAGACATATCTTGCAAAGGCGATAGCAACCGAAGCGGGATTACCGTTTATCTCGATGTCTGGTTCTGAATTTGTAGAGATGTTTGTTGGTGTCGGTGCAGGCAGAATACGCAGTTTATTCAAGCAGGCACGGCAATTAGCGGAATTTGAAGGCGGCTGCATTATCTTTATCGACGAGATAGATGCTGTCGGAGCCCAGCGTTCTACCGATAAAGGCTTCGGCGGCCAGACTGAATTTAATACTACCGTAAATCAGTTACTGGTTGAGATGGATGGCTTAAAGGAAAAGGACCTAAATGTGATAGTCATAGGCGCAACCAATGCCCCAGAAAGCTTCCTCGACCCTGCCTTGATCAGGCCAGGCAGGTTTGACCGTAAAATCCACGTTGATCTCCCCGGATTAGAAGACAGAGAAAAATTATTTGATTATTACCTGAAAAAAGTAAAATACGATAACAGGGATATCCATATACAGCGCTTAGCAAGAATAGCTGTCGGCTATTCCCCGGCTGATGTAGCAAATCTTATCAGGGAAGCAGCCCTTATTGCGGTAAGAAGAAAGAAAAGCCTTATCGGCATGAATGAGATTGAGGAAGCCAGGGAAAGAATAACCCTGGGCATCAAGCGAAGAATCAAAATGAGCAAAGAAGAAAAACTCCTTACAGCCTACCATGAATCTGGGCATGCCATAGTCACATACCTGCTTGCTCCTTCAAAAGACGTATTTAAAGCCACTATCATCCCGCGGAAAAATACCGGCGGCGCTACCTGGATACCCGAGAAGGAAGAAACTTTTATTAAAGACGAGAAAGATCTGCTGACAGAGATAAAGATAGCGCTGGGAAGTTATGCTGCAGAAAAAATTAAATTCGGCTTTACTTCAGCCGGGGTTGACAGTGATTTTCAGGTCGCCTTAAGCAATGCGCATAATATGGTCTGGCGCTGGGGCATGGGAAAATCAGGCATGGTCGGAAATTTCGGAGCGCTACTTGCTTCGCGGCCGGGGCAACCCATGTTACTATCCGAAGAAACCAAAGCCAAGCTGGATAAAGATGTCCAAGATATACTCCACTCCTGCCTTAAAGAGACAGAGGAACTCCTTGCTGCCGAGATTAATCTTCTAGACAGATTTGCAAACGAATTATTCCAGAAAGAAGAACTTAATTACGATGAGATCGAATCGATATTCAAGGAGCTTGGCAAGGCTCGCTCTTAATTGTTTTATCGCGATAATCTCTGCCATTGCCATTTCCGGATGCACTTCTTCTACAGAACCCACCTATTTAAAAAAAGACGTTGAAAGAGCCTTACAAGATATCCTTAATAAGGAATACTCAACCCAGGTCACTGCCAAATTAACCGGCCAAACACTCTGGGTATACCTCCCGGTAGAAGATATATTTGTAAAATCCGACAAACCACAGAAATATATCGAAAAATTCGAAATAAAAAATAATACAGGTAAAATTGAGAATAACATTATTACGCTAGAATACCTTATTCAGCAGGTGCCGGAAAAAGAAAAGATTGATGAGTATAAATTCAATAAGGAAATCCAGGATAAAATTACTAATGTAATGAAAACGCTGAGAAGAATAATATTCAGCATAGATAATAAAAAAACAAAGGCACCGGATTTTTACTGCCTGGTTGTCGCGGACACAAAAAATGGGATAATATTACAGCAGACATTTTACCAGCTGGACTTCAAGAAAGCCTATTATGATTTTATCTCCTGGACAGAGTTTCAGCACAGGATAATCCAGATCATCGAGAGCATCCCCGAAGTAACCGGAAATAAAGACGGCACCGGATATAACTTCTATGAAATCAGCATGCCGGAATTTATATTAACGCAGATAACCAACCGCATAAAGCTTAAATTCCAGAAACCAGAGGTAGAAAAAGGCGCCGATATCGAGAATGAGATCCTTAAAGTCGTAATCAACACAATAAAGATCTATGAATTTAGGGATTTTAATGAGGTGGAATTAGTGAACCTGGCGACCAACAACAAAACCATACTGAACCAGCCTGCCATCAGGGCGAAATTCAACGATAAACTATTCTGATCTTCCTGCCGGAAATTACCATGCGTTTATTCAGGAACATATTTATTGCTTCGGGATAAAGCCGGTGTTCCAACTTGTGTATGCGGGACTCAAGCGAGGCTAATGTATCCTTAGGCCTGATCTCTACAGGCGCCTGCAATATCACCGGTCCATGGTCCATCTTCTCATCTACAAAATGCACCGTAACGCCAGTCAGCCTTACCCCATAATCAAAAGCATCCTTTATCGCATGTGCGCCCTTAAAAGAAGGAAGTAGCGAAGGGTGTATATTTATAATACGGCCTTTATACAGCTTCACAAAATCATGGCTTAACATTCTCATAAAACCGGCTAATACTATGAGCCCGATTTTATTCTCTTTAAGATGTTTGATGATCTTAGCTTCAAAATCTTCTTTTGAGTCAAAAAGCTCGCGCTTAACCAGCGCTATTTCAACTTTCGCTCTCCTTGCTTTCCGGATTACTTGCGCTTCTTCGTTATCACAGACTAAAAGCCGCAAATTTGCTTTTATTTTTCCGGTTTTTACGGCTTTAGCTATAGCCGAAAAATTAGAACCTCTTCCTGAAGCAAAAATTGCGATATTTATCATAACACTACTCTCCTTGTGCCTTTGTCCGCCAGGATTTATTTTCTTTTATAGCTATACTCTTAGTCGGGCAGACCTTAAAACATTGGCCGCGGTTATCGCAGAGAGAATAGTCTATAATAGAAAGGTTGTTCTCTATTCTAATCGCCTTTACGGGGCAGGCCTTTTCGCATTTCCGGCAGGCAATACAGCCGACTGAACAGACATCCATAACTTTCTTACCCATATCAAGCGATTTACAACGCACGGCAAAATTCTTGCTAACGCTTACAAGAGAAAACAACCCCTTGGGGCAGGCCGCAACACACTTGCCGCAGGCAGTGCACTTGTCTTCATTGACTACCGGTAAATCCTCGGTGCTCATTTCAATGGCGCCGAAAGGGCATACCTTGGCGCACGTACCATAACCAATACAGCCGTATACGCAGGCCTTTGGCCCGGACATTACGATATTTGCGGAGATGCAGTCTTGAATGCCTACGTAATCAAATTTATTCTTTACCCTTTTGTTACCACCATGACAATGCAGTACCGCTGCTCTTTTTATTTTTACAGTATGCTCTACGCCTAATATCTCAGCGATTTCTTTCCTGACTTCCTGCTCGGTAACCGCACAACGGTCTATTGTACATGTACCCTGGATCAATGCCTCAGCAAAGCCCATGCATCCGGGCATGCCGCAGGCCCCACAGTTGGCACCGGGAAGTTTTGAATAAATCTTATCCAGGCGCGGGTCAACCTCAACGCAGAATCTCCTGGAAGCCAAAGCCAGTAATATCCCAAAAACAAGGCCTAAAATAGTAACTATCAAGACAGGTATTAAAATATTCATTCTAAAATTTTCCCTTCGGGAATTTCATATCAAGAAACCCCGTAAATTCTATAATACTCAGCGGGAGAATCCCGCAAAACCCATAAAAGCAAGGCTCATCAATGAAGCAATAACAAAAGCAATCGGCACCCCCTGCATACATTTCGGGCTCTCAGTCAGTTCTAACCTCTCTCTTATGCCGGACATAAGGATTAATGCTAAAAGGAACCCTATGCCTCCAAAAAATGCCTGTGCTACTGAATAAACAAAGCTCCCGGCAACAGCCTGCCCCTTTATAAAGAAATCATCGATATTAAGTATAGTAACGCCTAAAACAGCGCAGTTAGTTGTGATTAAAGGCAGATAAATACCCAAGCTCCTATACAAAAGAGGTGAATGCTTGCGTATAACCATCTCTATGAACTGGACAAAAGCAGCTATGACCAATATAAATGTAACGGTACTAAGATAAGGAATATTAAATTTAAGCAGCACAAAATTATATAACAACCAGGTTATGGCTGCAGAACATGTCATAACGAATATTACGGCAAATCCCATTGAAAGGGCTGGCTTTGTTTCTTTGGATACGCCAAGAAACGGGCATAACCCTAGAAATTTCGAAAGAATAAAATTATTTATAAAAACCATACTGATCGCTATGGTTAAAATTCTGCCAAAATCCATTTTAACAACAGCCTCCCTTCTTCATCGCAGGCCTTCCCTTTCTTAACCTGATAAAATTAGTTATCCCGATAAGTATCCCGAGAGTAAGGAGCGCTCCGGGGGCAAGTATTAAAGTTATAGCCGGCTCGTATCCAGGGATAACCTTAATCCCAAAGATGCTCCCGGCACCTATAATCTCACGAATCAAGGCTATGGTACTAAGGCCTATTGTAAAACCTATCCCCATACCTATACCGTCAAATAACGAAGGCATGATTTTGTTTTTTGAAGCAAATGCCTCTGCCCTTGCCATTATTATGCAGTTTACGACAATCAATGGCACAAATATCCCCAATGCCGCATCAAGTGCCGGCAAATATGCCTTCATGACCAATTCACATATCGTAACAAAAGTAGCGATAACGACAATGTATGCCGGAAGGCGTATTTTATCGGGTATAAAGTTACGGATAGAAGAAATAATCGTATTGGAGCCGATCAAAACAAATGTAGCCGCAGCCCCCATACCTACTGCATTAACGACTGATGTGGATACTGCCAGCGTTGGGCATAATCCTAACACCAAGCCAAAAGTGGGATTCTCAACTGTTATACCCTTCATTAACTCCTTAATAAGCTTTTTCATTTTACTCCGTAAATCCTGGGCCTTACATACCTGTCTATCAAAGGCACTGCCGCATTCATAATCAGGATTGAATAAGAAACCCCTTCAGGATAACCTCCAAACCTGCGTATAATAAATGTTATTACGCCGCAGCCAAAACCGAATATTAACTGCCCCTTGGATGTTAAAGGAGTAGTAACATAGTCAGTGGCCATAAAAAATGCGCCCAAAATGAGGCCGCCTGAAATAATGCTGAATAAAATATCACCTTTCATAAAACCCTGAGGGCTGAATAAGAAACTTAATAATGCCACTGTTGATATGAAGCTGGCCGGGGTATGCCACCATATATAACCTTTCCATAACAGGTATGCTGCGCCTATAAGTAGTGCTATTATGCATACTTCACCCAGGCACCCGCCTCTATTGCCGATGAATAAATCCAGGTAAGAAAGGCCTAACTGTGAAAATGAATCTACTTTTGCTTCTTTTAACATAGCAAGCGGCGTAGCAGAAGTCACCGCATCAATGTCAAACGGCTTTACAAAGCTGGTCATATGTTTAGGCCATGAGGCAAGCAAAAACGCCCTGGCAGCCAAAGCCGGGTTGAAAATGTTCTTCCCTAAACCTCCAAAGAACTGCTTACAGATAATTATAGCAAACATCCCTCCTACAACCGGTAACCATAGCGGCACTGAAGAAGAAAGATTGTATGCCAATAATAATCCTGTAAGGAACGCTGAGCCGTCACTTACGCTTACTTTTCTTTTCGTCATCTTCTGAACGGCGGCCTCAGTGATCACGCAGCTCAAAACCGATGCTACTATTACTTTCAATGCAGAGATGCCGAATATAGCAACTGAAGCTATACCTGAAGGCAATAAAGCAAAACATACTGCCCACATTATCTTTGAAGTGTTGTCATCTCCGCGAAGATGCGGAGAAGTGGAAACTATAAGCCTATTTTGCATTAATAAGTTCTTTCTCCAGCTCGGGCTTAAGCTGCGTCAGGTAGTTCTTTACCGCCCTTATTACAGCGCTTGAGGATATAGTTGCGCCGGTTATGGCCTGTACATTATCAATGGAAGCGATGTCCTTGCCTTTAAATTGGCCTATAAATGAAGGTTCTGATACCCTGCTCCCTAAACCCGGCGTCTCATTCGCAGAAATTATGACAATATCAGTTATCTCCAGCTTTTCATTCAAACCAGCCAATATCTCAATGACCGAAGAGTATCCTTTACCTTCGGCCTTGATTATAAAACCTTTTATTTTATTATCCTGGCCGTATGCTATATAATAATTTGTTTTGTCTTCTTTGGTATGAGGCTTGAATACGCTGGCTTCCGGCATAATCAGGCTTAATGCCCCTGTTTCCTGCTTCAGGCGCTGTTTTTCTATGTTAGGCTCAGTTACGGCATTAACAACAGCCAATACGCTGCTTGAAACCAGGCACACAATACCCAGGATAACACCATATTTAAGCATTTCTTTCATCTTGGCATCCTCAATTTTGCATATTTGACTAACTGCACAATATTTATTTTCTGCGGACAGACATAATTGCATACGCCGCATTCTATACAATCAAGCACCCCGTAAATCTTGCTTAGTTCCCATTTCTCATTCTCTGAAGCAACTGCAATCATGCACGGCATAAGGCTTACCGGGCACTGCTGCACACACCTGCTGCAACGGATACAATCAGACGCAGGACTTGATACCCTGTCTGCTTCTGACATAAAGATTACTCCGTTAGTGCTTTTAACCACCGGCACATCCAGATTAGCCTGTGCAATCCCCATCATCGGCCCGCCGAAAATTATTTTACTCGGCTCTTTCTTGAAGCCACCGCAGAAATCTACCAAATCCCTTATAGGAGTGCCTATTCTTACAAGCAAATTTTTAGGGGATGCAATGCAATCTCCGGTAATAGTCACCACTCTTTCGTAGAGCGGCTTATTAAGATAAACTGCCTCATATATTGCATAGACCGTAGCTACATTATGCACTACGACCCCGATATCAAAAGGGAGCTTTCCCCTGGGTACTTCTTTATTGAGGATATTCTTTATTAACTGCTTTTCTCCTCCCTGGGGATAAAATGATTCTATCACTTTTAGCTTGTAAGAAGTGCCATTCAACCGTTTTTCTACAGCCTCTATAGCTTCGGGCTTATTATTTTCTATCGCAAAATAAACCTGTTTAACATTAAGGCATTTTGCAACAAGGCCTATCCCTAAAATTATCTGTGCGGCTTTTTCAATCATCAGGCGGTTATCCGAATTAAGGAAGGGCTCGCATTCGGCTCCGTTAATAATGAGGGTATCTACTTCTTTTGCCGGATGGAGCTTTATATGTGAAGGAAAGCTTGCTCCCCCCATACCTACAATGCCTGAATCAAAAACCGCCTTTATTATGTCCGCTTCGGTTAAGCTGCTTACCTCATTATCGCTACGTAATATATAATCCCGGCGGCTATTCTCCATATCCGTCTCTATGACTATTGCCTTGGCCACGCCTAAAACCGGATGCATCCAATCATCAATAGCTAAGACCTTGCCTGCGACAGAAGCATGTATTGGCGCCCAGACATGCGCCTCTGCCCTGCCGATAACCTGCCCTAAAGATACACTCTCCTGAGGCTTAACGATAGCAGTGCAATGCTTGCCTAAATGCTGGCTCAATGGTATATAAACCTTCTTTGGAAGCGGGGTTGTTTCTATGCCTAAGTGTTCTGTGTGCTCTTTGTTTTCTCTTAATTTAACCATTTTATCCTACTGTGAAATTTCAAGGTAACCGTACCTAAAATACTTAAAGTGACTCCGACAGCAGTAAGTATATATACTTCCGGAATGTGCTCGGCAAGCATACTGCTTAAAAACATAAACAATAAGAAGCCTAAATGCATGACTATCTCTAAAGAGCTGAATATTTTGCCCATCATTTCATTATCGCTGGCATTATGCACTATTGTGTTGGAGGCGATAATAATAGGGGCGATTAAAAAACCTAACGCAGATGACAAAATCGCCGCTACAAAGAATGACGGAAAATGGTTTAAGGTGGTAGCAAAAATCATCAGCATTATACCACTTAATATTAAAGAAATAAAAATAATTTTGTAATGGGATATCTTCTGGCCGAATCTTCCGTAAATAAGCGACCCGGCAAATAGGCCTATCCCCAGGAACATTATCAAAAGCCCCAGGTCTTTGGTAGCAGAATTGAGTGTTTTCTGGACAAAAACTATCACCACTACATATACAGAACCAAGCGCAGCCCATAAAGCAAAACTTACCCATGCAGTAAACCGGATCTCCTTACTCTTAAAAAAATAAACCAGGCCCTCTTTTATCTCCTGGATAACTGATTTGCGAATAGCCTCCACTATATCCTTGCTTACGCTCTTTATACCTATACCAGGCGAAGACTTCTTAGTAATAAAAAATATTAAAGAGCCTGAAATAAAAAAACCTAAGGCATCAAGATAAAATCCGCTTTTTGCCCCCAGCCATTCAACCAGGATTCCGCTGACGCCAAAGCCAAGCACAGCTGCAATCATACCGGTAGTGTTTACTAGAGAATTTGATATCAGAAAGTCCTTCTTGTCTACCAGGTCAGGGATTATAGACATTTTGGCCGGGACAAAAAACCTGCCAACACAAAAAATTAAAAATACCATAATATAAATCGGTATGAGGCTCTTTAGGTAAAACAAAAACAGCGGTATGGCCAAAACCAGCAAACCCCTCAGCAGGTCGCTAATATATAAAGTGCGCCTCCTATCCCACCTGTCAACATAGACACCGGCTATCGGGCCTATCAAAAAAACAGGGATGATCGTGAACGAAAGGATCTTGGCTATTTCCACGCTTGAACCAGGGGCCCTGAGGTATATGAAGCCTATCAAAGCCATTTGCCCGAGCCTGTCCCCAAGCTGCGAAATGATCTGGCTCAAACAAAGCAGAGAAAAATTGCGATTATTTATTATTTCCCTGAATTTTGACATATTTTAAGAAAGCCGATGAGAGGATTTGAACCTCCGACCCGCGCTTTACGAAAGCGCTGCTCTACCAACTGAGCTACATCGGCATAGATATACGCTGTTCTACCAATCCCGACGCTCCATCAAATTAAACAAGCTACGGAGGTCGGGACTCCGACTGCGAATGAAAAGAGCACGTCGGAGCTGAGCTACGCCGGCAAACAACGATTATCAGCTAAAACGCACAAAACCGGATAATTATATGTATTTTGACTATTAAATTATATCAGTAATTGACTATTAGTCAATAATTGGTCGATTGGTCCATGGTTCATGGTTCATGGTTCATAGAATGGGGAGCAGCTAGTCACAAGGGCACCATACGCACTACGCTATACGCAATACGTTCAGTGAGCTATGAACTATCAACTATGAACTATGAACTAATAAATTCCATTGACAAACTGCAATAAAATGCTATAATTTTTTAGTAAACGAAAAAAGCAAATGAGTAGAAATGTAAACCGTAAAGAATAGAACTAGCACATATATATTCTTTGCGGTTTTTTTATTGCGCCGAAGGGGGTGAAATTTAAGCATGTCAAAGGGTAAAGTAAAGTGGTTCTCGAACCAAAAGGGTTACGGTTTTATAACTACCGAAAACGGCAAAGATGTCTTTGTCCATCACAGCGCCATAAAGGGCGAGGGATATAAAACCTTAGCTGAAGGCCAAGAGGTAGAATTTGATATCACCCAGGGGCCAAAAGGTGAACAAGCTACTAACGTGACTAAGCTATAATTAGTTAGCGTATAAATAGCAGCATAAAAAACCGCTTCTTTTGAAGCGGTTTTTTATTTATTTGCCTAAATAAGGTTTGTGTGGTCAACGATAATTGCAGAAATTAAGCGGAATTGAGAAATTCAAGCCCTTCAGATGCACAATAACTGCCTGAAGTTCATCTTTTTTTGCAGAACTGACTTTTATTTTTTCCCCTTCGATTTGCGCCTGCACTTTGAACCCAAGGTTCTTTATTATTCCGGTAAGCTCTTTTGCTTTCTCTTTGTCTATGCCCATGCGTATCTCTAAAGTCTGCCTTATCTGGTCGCCAAAGGCCTTTTCAGGGTCATTAAACTTAAGCGCTTTAAGCGAAATACCTCTTTTGGCCATCCTGGTAGCCAGTATATCGGTAAGAGAACGCAATTTAAAATCATCCTCTGCGATTAAAATTATTTTTTTCTCTTTCCTGTCGTATTCGATAGTTGCCTTGCTCCCCTTAAAATCATAGCGCTGGCTTAGTTCTTTAAGCGCCTGATTTACTGCATTATCCATCTCCTGCAAGTCTACCTCAGAAACAATATCAAAAGAGAAATTTGCCATGGCCTTCTATTTCTTAGCTTTACCCTGGGCAGCTACTGCCTCCATTGCTTTCTTTACTTCTTCAGGGTCTCCTAAATAATAATGCTTAATTGGTTTTAAATCCTTATCTAATTCATAAACAAGAGGCATGCCAGTGGGGATATTTAGATGCACTATCTCTTCATCAGAAACCTTATCAAGGTATTTGACTAAAGCGCGCAGGCTATTGCCGTGAGCGGCTATTATAACACGCTTGCCTGACTTAATTGACGGGGCGATTGTTTCATGCCAATATGGCAGAAAGCGGATAACGGTATCCTTAAGGCATTCTGTCAATGGTATATCTTTGGGATCCATATCCTTGTAACGCGGGTCTTTTTTAGGAGAACGTTCATCATTTTCTTCCAAAGGCGGCGGAGGGACATCGTAACTTCTTCTCCAGATCAAAACCTGCTTATCACCGAATTTTGCAGCCATCTCTGATTTATTTAAACCCTGCAATGAACCGTAATGCCGCTCATTCAATCTCCAGGAATTTATAACCGGTATCCACATAAGGTCCATTTCCTCAAGGACGATCCACAAGGTGCGTATTGCCCTCTTTAAAACAGAAGTGAAAGCTATATCAAAAATAAAGCCTTCTTTCTTCAGGATCTGGCCGGCTTTTCCGGCTTCTTTAATGCCCTTATCCGAAAGGTCCACATCAGTCCATCCGGTGAATCTGTTTTCCTTATTCCAAGTGCTCTCACCATGGCGCAATAAAACTATTTTATACATGTTAAGCTCCTTAATATTTTTAATTTTATTTAAAGATAAAGGTGTGTATTTAGAAAAAAGTGCCGAGGGGGAGAATCGGACTCCCCCACGCGTCGTTCGTTTACACTCACTCCTTAGGAGTGGGCAAGCCCCCTCCTAACGTCCGCCTCAGGCGTACTGTTCTCCCCCAAACGTGGGGAAACTTTTTCCCCACACCCCTTTTGGCGTGGGGAGACATTAATCCTGTATCTTAAAAAAGTGCCGAGGGGGAGAATCGGACTCCCCACGCCAGCCTTTTCAGGGCTGCGCTCTACCACTGAGCTACCTCGGCAATCTATGAATAATCGTCTATGATCTATGAACTATCAACTATGAACCATGAACTAATATATTTTACACAAATTTCTTATAAAGAAAAGGAGAAAATATTAAATAGCCTGAGAAAATAACAAATATGATTACTTCAGCCGGGAATACAGTAAAACGCAGATAGAACCATATTAAAAACAAGAAAATAACTATTAATACTGCCGCAATAGGGCGCACATAGTTATCCGTCATTTTTCTTATTGCGCTTAAATTCGGGTATTTTATCCTAGAGACCATTAGCACTGAAAGGATAACCACAAGAAAAAGAAATGTTACCGGCGCAGGCGCATCTGCATATCTTCTATATATCAAAATAAACGAAGCTAAAACGCCTCCTGAAGCAGTAGTAGGCAAGCCAAGGAAATAATTATTATGCCGTTGGCCTGAAATGATGTTGTATATCGCCAGGCGCATAACGCTGCAAGAAAGATATATGAATAAAGAAACAAATGCCCAGATGAAAAAATTTCTATATACAAAGATGTAACCCAGGATTGCCGGAGCCAGGCCAAAACATATCACATCAACTAAAGAATCCAGTTCTTTGCCCAAAGGGCTTGATTTAGATATGAACCTTGCCACTTTGCCGTCCAGCCCGTCAAATACTACTGAACATATTATTGCCCAGCAGGCAAAAGTAAAATGGCCTTCTAACGAAAAGACTATTGAGAAAAAACCGCAAAAAAGGCTCAGGAAGGTAACAAAATTAGCTATATTGCTCACTTGGCTTCCTCGACAATCCTGACAAATAAATCCTGGGCTAATGTTAAATTTGGAAAATGGTATTTACGCGCAGATACCCGCAGTTTAATGGTAGAGCTCGTTACCCTGCTAAGCCGGATATAGACCCTGCTTGAATCAATCTCTGCCTCTATATACCCTTTCATATAATCGTCTTTCTTGATATTCCCGCGTATGCGCGATACCAGCAGCGCGGCATTCCATAAAGAATCATAGTCCCGGTCGGTCTCTCCCTGGATCGTATCTTTGCTGACAGCATACATAGCTACTCCGCCGACTGCGGCACCGACTATAAGCGGTGCGCATCCGGAAATAACAGAACATAAAAACATAACCAAGACAAAACAACAAAATATCCTTTTCATTTAAGCACCTTTTTTGTCAAAACTCTTTTAAAACAGACTACTGTCAGATACAATATAGTCCCCCAAGATAAAATTAAAAGTACCCAGCCGGCCAGATTCATCTTATATTCTCCGACGCGGTTATTTTCCTGCTCCAAGCTATCTTAACTAAAATTATCAAAGTAAGCAATATAATAAATAACCCCGCCCTGGTGCTGATTATAAAAGGCATATTAGAAGCAGAAACACCTTTAAGCAGTATTATCGGCAGCCATTCCTGCCAAAACCACATCCCCAGTATTGCAAACAGAAATAAAGGGGTAATGTACTTAATAATAAATTTATAAACCTGCGGCACCCTCATATCTGCGCCTTTATGAATCTCATCCCAGGCTTTTTCCATCCCGAAAATCCAGGCAAAAAGTATAACCTCTATAGTGGCAAAAACTACCAGGAAGAATGTCCCCCCCCAGAAATCCAATTCGTCAACAACGCCGTTTTTAAGGAAAAATATTGCCGGCTGGCATAATAAAAATGATACTACCCCAAATATTGCTACCGCTTTTTTTCTGCCGATATCAAACTCATCTTCAAGAAAAGCGATAGCAGGCTGGGCTAAAGAAACCGAGGAAGTAACGCCGGCTATAAACAAAAGAAAGAACCATAAGAACCCAAACAACTCGGATAAGGGAAGATGGTTAACTATCAAAGGCATTGTGACAAATCCAAGATTAAAAACTCCTGAATTAGCTATCTCTTGTATCTGATAAGGGCCAAAGAATGTGAAGGCTGCCGGTATGATTATACTGGCACCCAATATTACTTCTGCCACCTCATTAGTGCTGGCCGCGCTCAAGCCGGACAAAACTACATCGTCTCCTTTAGAAAGATAACTTGCGTAGGTTAAAATGACACCTATACCTACGCTTAAAGTAAAAAATATCTGGCCTGCAGCCTCAAGCCAAACCTTGGCGGATTTTAATGCCGTAAAATCCGGGTTCCATAAGAAGCCGAAGCCGTTAGAAACATTCCAGTCAGGCTTAAGCGCATCCGGTGCTCCCAGGGTTAATGTACGCACCATAAGTATAAGCCCGCAGAAGAACAAAAAAGGCATGGCGATCTTGCACAATCTTTCTATACCTGACCTTATGCCATAATATATGACGCTTATATTGACGATAAATGTTATGAGAAAAAAGATATATGCGGGCCCAAGGCTATTAAAAAAGATGTTTGATTCAAGCCCCTGAAAACCCCTTAAGAAACTCTGCATAACGCCCTGATCTGCTATGCGGCTGTATTTCCCAACAATCGAGAAAAAACTATAAGCCAGGGTCCAAGATTCTATGTAGGTATAATAAATAAAGATTACCAGCGGGCCGAATATACCTATGACGCCGAAATATTTAATAAATCTGTTTTTCTTTAAAAGGCTATGAAATATTCCCGGAGCTGTGCCGTGCTCAAACCCCCCTCCGAACCGCCCCAGGGTCCACTCTACCCACATAAGCGGTATGCCTAATAAAAATAATGAAATAAAATAAGGGATCATGAAAGCGCCGCCGCCGTTAGAAGCTGCCTTGGCAGGAAACCTTAAAAAATTTCCCAAACCAATGGCTGAACCGGCAACAGCCATAATAACTCCGAGCCTTGAGCCCCAGCTATCCCTTTTTAATCTATTTTTCATACAGTCTGCTTTACAGATACAACTAAATATCCAGATACTTACATCTTTTTTAAAGCTTCTTCAATGAGGGGCATTATGCCTTCGACTTCTTCTTTAGACATCCTTCCAAGTTTGGCATAAATAAAATTTCCCTCTTTATCCTTGACTTCCCTGGTAACCTGAAGTTTCTTTGCGCCTTTATTATAGGAATGGACGCTTATAACAATCTTTGTATTCTCCGATTCCCATTCCTTCTGGAACAGTTGCTCATCAAGACTTGTATCGTACGGCATTTTGCCTCCTTGTTAAACAGTTGTTTTCGGTACCCCTAAATTGCTTACTATTATCTTACCGCAATAACTAAGCCCTATTTTATTACACATCCCGGCTTTTTTCATCATAAAAGTTACTGTCCTGTCGGCTTTTACGCAATCCCCCATGGCCATGCCTGTATCTGCATTCATCCCTGAAGGTAAATCAACTGACAAAACACTGCAACCGGAAGAATTGATTAATCCAATCACATCGGCATAAAGGCCGCCAACCTCATTCCTGAGGCCTACGCCAAAGATGGCGTCAATAATCAAATCGTAAGATGAAATCGTCTTTTTTAAGCGACTTATACTATTGCTGTTTAATTCTGATATTTTTTGCCCTAATTTCTTTAAAATCAAAAAATTTACCAAAGAAGCGCTCTTTAAATTATGCGAGCCTCCTAACATAAAAATATCTGGCTTAACACCCATTGAAACAAGATGACGGCCAGCTACCAGACCGTCCCCTCCATTATTCCCCTTCCCGCAGAAAATTACAACTTTTTTTCTTTTACCAAGCATACGCAGCGCATGATAAGCTACTGCGCTGCCGGCATTTTCCATAAGCAGCAGAACCGGAATGCCGATACGGGCATTAACTTTTTTATCAAATAGCTTGGCTTCGTAAGCGCTCCAAAAACCCCTAGAATTTCTTTCCATGCCTGTAAGGCCTTGTTTTATTGTATTCTATCTTTTTTCTCAGCATTTTATCCAGCTCGATATTCTTTGCTCCGCAATAATCAAATATCCTTATACAACAATCAGCCAGCTCTTCGGCGATGTTATCTTTGGTGCCATGCCCGCGCATAGCTTCCAGGGCCTCCGAAAGCTCGGAATGCATTAAAGCAATGAGTTCTCCGTCACTACGCTGAGCATCCCACCAGCCTTTCTGCCTGGCTATACTATGGCATTCGGTGATATATTTATCTATGTTCCATTTACTTGATCTCATTTGTTTCTCCTTCTGCTTCTTTGGGGTTCTCAATGGCAAAAAATATTTTTTGGGCGATGAATTCTTTTGCATATTTGCTCGGAGAAGATACCTCTATCTGAGTGTTAGCTGCATCTATCCCGGTAAGGAATATGCCCACAGGCGTAGTATCCTCGTAAGAAAGATAAACGGCGATCATTCTTTTTTCCGGATCATCCCTGTAAATATAAGCCCCTATTCTTTTTAAGGTCTTCCTGATTGAGGCATCGCAGGAATTGTAATCAATTTGAAAAGATTTCTTTACTGCTTCTGCTTTACCTTCTTCAAGTATTTTTGTCGATGTGCCCATAACGCCCCTGGTTGCTTCCTTGAGCCCTGCGCAACCTGCCAGGCAGGAAGTAACTACCGATATAACAAATAACGTTAAAAGACGCCTCTTTAACTTTTTTAAATTCCCCCTATTCATACTTCCTCCGTATTTTTGCTATTCATTTACTAGCTGTTTTATTTTTTCAAGATTTGCCCTGGCTTCCTGTTCTCCCCTCTTTGCAAAATCTTCAACCTTATGCAGTTCCAGCCAATAAAGGCCCTTGGTATCCGGATGAAGCACGATATCTGCGAGCTGGGCTTCCTTACCTGCCATTTCGGACTGCATCATCTCTATACTGCTGAAAATAAGGTCCAGTATGTTATTCTTGAATTTCTCTTTTAAATAATTCCTTATACTAAAACCTGCTTTCTTGATACTTTTTACTGCCATACCGTCAAAATTGTTCTTTACGCTGTTATATTGCTTTATGACGTCTTCCTTGGAAGGAGTGACATTTACTGCGATAATCTTGCGCATGCCCATTTTAAACAGTATCTCTGTTGGTAACGGGTTTATCACCCCACCGTCAAGCAATAGCTCCTCTTTGAGCCTGAATGGCGTGAAAACTCCCGGCATGGAACAGCTAGCCATAACTGCGTCTATAAGCAACCCGCTGTTTATTACCCTGGATTCTTTGCGCTTGACGTCGCTGGCGATAATACACAAAGGCAGCCTTATATCATGAAAAGTCTTGTTACCAAGGTATTTTTTGAAAAACCTGTAAAGTTTATTCCCTTTTATAAACCCGAGCCTTGGGAATGTCAAGTCTATAATCTGCCATATAAACTTCGGTTCCTTAAACTCTCTGGCAATAATCTCGGCTATCTCCTCGGCGCTCCTTCCCGTTGCCCATAACGCGGCTATGAGGGCGCCGATGCTCGAGCCTGAAATGACGTCAATAGGGATACCCTCTTCTTCTATTACTTTTAATACGCCTATATGGCAGAAGCCATAAGCAAAACCTACCCCCAGCGCCAAACCAACCTGGCAATCACCGAGATTACGCGAAATACGCCTTACTGCTTTTGAATATTCTGAAAACGGATTATCCAGTATCATTCTCTCGGTAGAGCCAAACTCCATTTTAGGCAGGGTCGCAAATATATCCCCGCCTATGAATTCTTTCTGCTGTTCATAACTCAGCTTGCTGGACTTATATTCATTGATGATGATCTTTATCTTGTTCTCAAGAAAATGGAATTCGGACTTCAGCCTATCAATAAGATGGCGTGTCTTTTCTAAATCAACCTCTTGCCCGCAGGTCAGAATATGGATAAGGTCGGACTGGTTAAGTATATTAAAAACAGCTATATCCATGTCCGTAGGCAGATCCACTATAATATAATTATAATCATTCACCAGAAAGCTTATTATCTTAACGAACTGCTTCAGAAAATACTTATCCTCCGGCTTATAATAAACGCACATCAGGTCTATGCCAAATCTGTTTTTCAGTATATATCCCCCGATTTGGCTTGAATCGGTCAACATCAGCTTGCTTGTATTAAATGGCTTATAGCCAGATGTTATTTCAAACTTATTCGGCAGGCTGTGAATCCCGTCTTCAGGAAAGACCTCAAGGATCATTACCTTCTTTTTTGTTTCTTTACTGAGGCTGAGTGCCAGATTAAGCGAATATACGGTTTTGCCGGCAAGGGAATGCGAGCTAAAAACCGATATAACAGTCGTTTCAAATATAATCTTCTGATGCAAGTCCTTATCTTTGAGCCTACGCGACAAAGAAAGGCTTAAATCTATAGCCAGGCGCGGGATATTTTTAAGAATGAGGTCGAAGTCATCCTTTTTTATCATTAAAAGCAGGCAATCATTAAGCGCCTGCGCTGTAACAGAATGGTTATCACCTGTCAAGAGAGATATGATGCCGAAATATTTTCCTCTGTGAAGATATTCAAGCACGGTCCTATTTTTATCATTATCCAAAGTATAAATGACCACCCTGCCAAAGACAACACAATAAAAAGCGTCGGCAGGAGAATTTTCTTCATATACTATCTGGCCTTTTGTTAGCTCAAGGAAACTGGAGTGCTCCTTGACAAATTCCAGCTCTTCCTTATTTAATCCGGAAAATAAAGGTATATCTTCAAATATTAAGTTTCTGTCTTCAATCTCCATCAATCAAGCTTGTTGGTTTTGCACACCTGTGAATACTTATAAGCGCTTTCTCTGACTTTACGCTTTAATGTAGCATAATCTACCTCTACAAGCCCAAATCTCGGGCCAAAGCCCTTATCCCATTCAAAATTGTCAATTAGCGACCAGTAAATATAACCCATGACTTTGACACCCTGTCTAACGGCCAGATTGATATTATACAAGTGGTCGTGGATAAAGCTCCACCTCAGGTTATCGTCTTCTGTGCAGATCCCGTTTTCGGTAATTAATACCGGTAACCCGAAACATTTCAGACCGCAGAGAATTTTGAAGAGCCCCTCAGGGTATATGTCCCAGCCCAGGGAATTTTTCAAAAGTTTACTATGGCTATTCTGGCAGGTATCCAGAAGTATGTTTTTCAAACTCAAGCCGCCTACCTCAACCAGACTCCTGGAGTAATAATTTACGCCTATAAAATCAAGGGTTCTTTTCCGGCAAAAATAGGCAAGCATATTGTGATTATAAATCCTATCTCTCAAATAGGCGGCTAATATATTTTTCAGGCTTGGGATACAAGGCATAAATGCCTGCATATTCTTTGCTATGCTGACCAGAGGCAAACCAAGGCGGTTTGCTTTATAATACTCGTGGATAAGCCTATAGGTCTTTATATGGGTTAAAGCCAGATTATTAAGTACCTTTTTTGCCTTGCTAAACGACTTTACCTGCGGCGGCCAAGTTCCCTCGATATATGAATAGTAAGAGTAAATAAATGGTTCATTTATTGTAATCCAGTATTTGACTTTGTCCCCAAATGCGTAAAGTAGTTTCTCAACATATTTTATAAAATGGGAGGTGCATTTTTTATCCAGCCAGCCTCCGGATTCTGTAAACCAGGCAGGATTGGTAAAATGGTGCAGAGTGACTATTGGCTCTATATTATTGCGCCTTAATTCCAGGATTACCTGTTTATAATGGTCGATTTCTTTTTCATTAAACTGGCCTATTGCTGGTTCTATACGCGACCATTCTATTGAAATGCGGTGGGCGTTATGGTGAAGTGATTTAGCTAAATTAAAATCTTCCTTATAAAGTTCATAGTGAAGGCAGGCCTTGCCAGATTGGAATTTCAGTTTTCCGGATTTCTCCCATTGCCACCAGTCACTATGTATATTATTTCCTTCGACCTGGTAAGCAGAAGTTGCTGCACCCCATAAGAAACCTCCGGGAAATTCAATCATGGGCTATATTATAACATAATAGGCAGGACTACCCAATAAAAAATCCCAACTAATGTTGGGATAAAAACCGCCGATAAAGGCCAGAGGTACTCTCTGGCTCTACCGTCCTTCGGCAACCCAGCTACCCTACCCATTTCCTCCAAAGCGGGTTTAGGTCTGTGGCTTTGCCTCGCCAACTATAACCTTAAGTCTGGCGAGCTCGCACAAAGTGCGAGGTCCTTATCTTTCGATGCGCAAGCGCTAACTCTGCGCCCGCTTTTACAAAGCGGAAGTTTGCCTTTATCGGCTTACCTCTATATAAAGTATACAGCCTGGAAAAGCCCAATTCAAGGCTAAAATCAAAGCCGTAACAGCAATAATCAGCTCTGAGGGCTTTTCAAATAGTTGGCTAAAACTGCCCAGGTTTTTGGGCCGACTTTTCCGTCTACCTGCAGGTTATTCGCAGCCTGGAAATCCTTGATAGCTTTTTTAGTCATCGGGCCGGATTTACCATCTATAGCACCCTTATAGAAACCCGCTGCCTGTAAGGCTGTCTGTATCTGCTGAATCGACGGCCTATATGGGCCAGGTGGCGGCAATGGCTCTAATTTAGTAATTCCGGGGTTAACGGCTGTGGTACTGGTTAGGGGAACTGCCTCCTTAACCGGCTCGGCAGTTGCAACTGTAGGATTGACCTTTGTTGCATTTTCCTGCATAGCTATATCTCCGAGCTCTTCAATACTGATCGCTTCCTGCGCCTCATCAGCCGGATTCTTCTTGCCGCAGCCGGCCAAAGGCAAAATAAGAAACAAAACCATAACCAAGATAAAAATATTCCTCATCTACCTCCTCCTTTTTCAAATAATGTTACTATATTCTTGCCGTAATTACAAATTAATAATTCACAAACTTCTTAACTTGGGGAAGAAAATACCGGCATAAACAGAAAAAACCAGGCAAATGATACCGCTGAACAAAATCGCATTGCTGACATCCCAGACAGAAGCTAAATACCCTGTTACTAAGTTTCCAAATGGCATCATCCCCGCAAAAGTAAACATAAATATGCTCATTACCCTGCCCCTTAATCTGTCAGAAACCATATCTTGTAACAGCGTGTTTATTATCGCTGTAGCCGATACCGCGCCCCAGCCCAGAAAAACAAGCACTGCTATAGCTAATAGATGCTGGCGTGTAAACGAAAGCAAGATCAGTGAAACTGAAAACATAACCAAAGAGAACAGCAGGAATTTGCCTTTATTTTTAAAATCCCCGAGTTTAGCTAAAAGTAGCGTAGATAAAATAGCCCCAGCTCCTATCGCAGACATAAGTTTACCGAATTCTTTTACACCCGAGCCTAAAACATTGCGCGCAAAAACTGGCATAAGAATAACATAAGATACCCCGAATAAACTGATCACGCCTACGATCGCCACCAAAATCAGCATAATCCTGTTGTCTTTTATATAATATAGCGCCTCTTTTATATCCTTAAGCAATGAATTACCCGTATTTATTTTATCCGGCTTGCCGTTTTTTATCATCATAAGCGCTGCTATAACAGCAATAAAACTGAATCCATTAATATAGAAACACCCGTACATGCCTATGCCTGCCACTAAGATTGCTGCCAGTGCGGGCCCGATTATCCTGCTGGAATTAAAAGCAAGCGAATTGAGCGCCACGGCATTCATAAGATGACTTTTACCGACTAACTCTACCACCATGGCCTGCCTGCTGGGGGCATCAAAAGCCATTACAATACCATTCAACAGAGCAATTATCATTATAAGTTTTGGCGTGATTATCTCTGCCTGGGTCATATAGCCTAATATAAAAGCTAATATCATAAAGGCATTCTGCGTGATAATCAGGATGTTGCGCTTATTTATTCTGTCTGCCAACACGCCGCCGAACAAAGAAAGGAAAAATACCGGTATAAGGTTCAGGAAACTCACCAGGCCCAACAGAAACGCGGATTTAGTCAATTCAAATACAAGCCAGCTCTGCGCAGTTATCTGGATCCAGCTGCCTATAAGCGATATAAACATGCCCACCCAGTATAATTGAAAATTTCTTACCCTTAACGATGAAAACATTTTATATTATGCGCTGCTTTAACCTTAACTATGGTTCACAAAATTTTCTTTTATGAAAAAACTTATATTTTCAATAATATCCTGCCTGTTATTATTGACCGCGGGGCTTAAGCCTTCTCCCCAGCCGGTATCTTGCACCTGTATTCCTGCGACATAGATCTTTGTCTTTAACCCCAGCTTCCTGCTGAGCTCAAACAAACTGGTCAAATTAAGCTCGTGCGTAGATGAATTGCAATCTTCTGTATTATAGCATATATCCTGCAGGTCAAATATTTTCAACTCTCCGGGCAGCAGGCCGGCATCAATGCCATCTATAAGCAAAACAGCCTTATAATCTTTTATCTTGTTAACCAGGTTGAAGCTCGCCGTACCAAAATTAAGATAGTCAACATTCTCTTCTCTATAAAACTGAAGGAGAGATTCTAGAACCACGATTCCGATTCCGTCATCTCTCCTTAAAGTATTACCCAATCCTATTACAGAAAAAACTTTAGACAAATTTGACATCTAAAAGATGTGTTGCGCAGGATATACACGGGTCATATGCCCTGGCAAGCATCTCAAGGTCTAATGTGATCTCTTCCTGCGTTTTTTTACCCAGAAGCTCAGGGACTAATTTAGCCATATCATCTTCTAAATTACCCATATTCTGATTTGTCGGAATAACGCAATTAGCCGCGGTAATATGTCCGGTATCATCAATGGTATATTCATGGAATAAAGACCCTCGCGGCACTTCCACACAGGCAGCCCCGGTATTAGGCTTGTATTTTATCTTATCAAGCTCGCTCCTCTTCGGCCATGAAGGGACAACCACTTTATTTTCGTTTATGCCGTCCTTTAATATCTTCTCCATTATTATTATGGATTCTTCCAGGCAGTGCACCCATTCTACTAACTGCGCTGCAGTATTAAGGTAAGGATTATGGCAAGGCGCTTTTAACCCAAGCTCCCTGGCGGCTTCTTTGGCTTTTTTATTTAGCTTATCAGAATTATTATTGAACCTGGAGAGCGCACCTACGGCATAAGACTTTCCGTTTATCGTAGAAACCTTGGCCCGGGAATAATCTTTCACCTGCTCGCTGAATAACTTCCGGTAATCCCTGACTTTTGTTTTAGAGCCTTTGTTTACTACCAGGTCACCGTCATACATCGCATATTCTTCATTAGAAGAAAGAGACATATACTGCGTGGGCCTCTGAAATTCAGGGAACTTAAGGGTTTTGATTATTTTTATAGTCTGCTCGGTATCCTTACGCGCATCAAGCATCATTTTGTATAGTTTTTCAAGACCTTCCTGGGAAGGCAGTTGTGTAAGGCCTCCTATAACGTAACTTATCGGATGGATATGCCTGCCTGCTAAGACTTCTCCGGCATAATCACTCATCCTTTTCATACGTAAAGCCATTTCTATAACCGGCCGATGGGTCTTAACCAGCGGCACTATACTTTTAACCCCAAGCAGGTCAGGAGCGACGAGTATATAAATATGCAGGATATGGCTGTCCATCTGCTCTGCATAGAGCAATAATTTGCGCAACATGATTGTTTCTTCCGAAGGTTTAATGCCCAATGCGTCCTCTCCTGCCTTTACGCTTGCAAGGCTATGCCCGCAGGCGCAGATACCGCAGATACGGCTGGTAAGATGCTGTGCTTCCCAAATAGACCTCTTGACCAGCATGGACTCAAAAAACCTGGGGGATTCAATAACCTGGAATTCGCATTTGGTAAGTTTACCGTCTTTTACATCAACTACGATATTGCCATGCCCTTCTACCCTTGTCAGGTAATGCACATCTACTTTTACATTCTTGGAATCTATTTTATTTGAACTCTTTGTCATATTTCTCCCCCATTGAATCATTATAAAGTGTAAAACTCTGCAAAATATCATCTACCTTAAGGCCGTATTTTGATAATATGTCTTTTGCTGCGTCAACAGCCGGGCTGTCTACTAACCCTCTGCAGCCATAACACCTGTTCCCATTATTAATACACCATGAATTACACCCTGCCCTGGTGACCGGACCCATACACTCCTGATCCTTTTCATAACGGCAGACGTTTTCATTCATTTTGCACTCCACACAGACAGGATAATTGGGTAAAACATACGGTTTACCCATAAGAATACATTTTAAAACAGTCACGATTTCAGGTATATACGGCACGCAACCGTGAATAAAATAATCTACTTTGATCACCTCATGTAAGGGCATATTTTTTATAGTGTTTACAGTATCAGCCTTATCTCCGTAGACCCTATCCTTGGCAACTTCAAGTGGAAATCTGTTTTTGATACCGTTTACTCCGCCGATAGTAGCACAGGCGCCAAAAGCTACCACGATTTTTGCTTTTTCTCTGATTTTTTTGATCCTTTTTACGTCGTTGTCAGTAGAAATGCTGCCTTCAACGAAAGCAACATCATAATCCTCTCCTGCCTCAGACATAACTTCACGGAAATTGACGATATCAACCAGTTCCATGATATCCAGCAGGGTTTGTCCTGTATTGGCTATCTGAAGCTGGCAACCTTCACAATCCGTAAAATCAAAAAAAGCAACTTTCGGCTTAGATTGCTTTTTCATGGCATTCTCCTTTAAAGTCTCTTAATTGATTATAATTAAAAACCGGGCCGGACTGGCAGACATAAACTCCCTCTATCTGACAATGCCCGCATTTACCCAAACCGCAACGCATCCTTCTCTCCAAAGAAACTACAATCTGATGATCAGGTATATTTTTTTCTAAAAGCTTAACGATTACGAATTTGTACATAATCGGAGGACCGACTACGACAGCATAAGTCTTAGACGGATTTATATCTACTCCCGGTATCAGCGTAGTTATCAAACCGACGTTGCCTTTCCATTCAGGATCAGCCTTATCAACGGTGCAATTAAATTTTATCTCTGCTCTCTTCATCCACTCTTTGGCCTCTTCTTTAAAAAGCATTTCCTTGGGAGTTTTGCATCCAAGCAAAATCTGCACGTTGCCAAAATCATTCCTATTATGCATTATATACCTTATTAACGACCTGAGTGGCACTATGCCTATACCCCCGCCTACAACCACTAAATCATATCCAAACATGTTATCTACCGGGAAACCTTTGCCAAAAGGGCCTCTTATGCCGACCATGTCACCTTTATTAAGCTTATGCAGTTTGTCGGTAAAAACCCCTACATTCCTGACAGTAAGGTCAAAATACCCTTTATCGGTAGGAGAAGAGCATACCGATATCGGTGCCTCTCCATACCCGAATATGGAAACCATAACAAATTGGCCCGGGTCATGTGCCAGGTTAATCTTACCTTCAAGTTCAATACGGAAGAACTTCTCTTTATCCGTAAGCATTTCTGCTTCGATAATCCGGCCCTTCATAGGCTTGTAAGGAGAAGTCTTCATCTTTTCCAGAAGAATTTCTTTATCAATCATAGCATATGCTCCTTTTATTCGATATCTTTAGCGCTTAGAATTGAATTTACAGTCTCTACCAGGTTTATATCCGCCATGCATGTCCTGGTGCACCTTCCGCATCCAACACAAAAATACCGGTTAAATTTATCAACCGGATATTTAAATTTTCTGTAATATCTGTGCCTCTGCCTTGAATCCCTGCCCTTGCGAAAATCTTCTCCGCCGGCTACTTTGGCGAAATCATCCATCTGGCATGAATTCCATACGCGATAGCGGGTCCCGCTGGCAAGAGAAAGCTCCATATCATCCATGACATCAAAACAATAACAGGTAGGGCATACTGCGGTGCAATTACCGCAGGCAACACAACGCCTGCCTACATCTTTCCATACACCTGAAGCAAAATTATTCCCGAATGCTTCATGCACCTTCTGCAGGGAAGAGATAAACTCTTCTTTAAAAACTTTCTTTTTAGCTTCCCTTACCCGCTCAAGCTGGCTCATCTCTTTCTCATCTGCTTCTTTGATATAGCCTAGCCCGGAAACAAGCTTTTCACCCTTCTCGGAATTGACGTGGAGTATAAAATTATCACCGAGGTCAACCATCATCAAATCATAACCGCCTCTTGGAACATGCGTTCCCATTGATGTGCAATTGGCGTATTTATCGCAATATTCTAAACATTCAATGCCTATTATAATCATCTTATCTTTTCTATTAAGATAATTCGGATCCTCCGGAGACTCCCTGAAGACAACATCCATACACTGGATACCTGCGATATCACAGGTATGCACGCCAAAGAGGATAAACTCTTCAAACTCAGATATTGCCTTAGATGTTTTGAAAGGGTTTACTCCAAATTTAAATAATTTTTCTTTCTGAGGAAAATAGTACTTCTTAGGAGGTAAAATTGTGGGGATGTATTTAAGGGATATATCATTGATATCTTTAACCGGCCTAAAAACAAACTGGTTTTCTTTCTTCTTGGGCGCATATAACTTAGCTTTCTTTTTAAGATGGGTAATCCAGGTATTTAAATCATCCTTTTTTATAGAACCGTACTTCACCTTTATCCTCCGATTTGATTAATTCTTATGATTTAAACAAAATCCAGCCTGTTAATCTCTAATTCCGGGCCAAACGGCACTCTTTTGATATCAATCTCCAAATCTTCCCATTTTGTCCCTGAAGAGGCAATTCTATAATGCTCCATAAAATGCTCTCTGCTTAAGCCGGAAAACTGGGAGATCGATAGGTATATTTTTTTAATCTTTTTATGAGAAGTGTCTTCTTCTTTCTCCAGAAACTGAAAAATATTCTTCAAAAGGTGCGATTCATGCATATAAATTTATTTTCCTTATTTTTCAGAAGTTTATACGGTATGATCGGCAGAAATGCGGGAGAGCTGCCCAACCTAAGAACTTCGATATTATTATTGTACTTAATATATGACTTATGTCAAGACGGTTTTAAAGGCGCCTTAAGAGGCGGGATTGCTGAGCTTTGCCCTTACAAGGTCGCTTACCAGTTTATTGTCGGCCCTGCCCTGGGACTTCTCAATCACTTCTTTCATCACTCTACCCATATCCTTTAAAGAAACTGCACCGAGCGCACTGACCGTCTCATCGACTATTTTTTTAAGCTCCTCTGCTGCCAGTTCCTGAGGAAGATAGGACTTTAGGAGGTCAAGCTCTGCGCTTTCTTTTTCGACTAAATCCTGGCGCATGCCTTTCTTAAACTGCTCAATGGAATCCTCAAGCTTTTTTATCTGTTTTTTTATGACTATAACCACCTCATTATCATCAAGGACATCTTTTTTCTTGTCTATGGCTATATTCTTAAGCTGGGAACGAAGATAACTAAGAGCGCTGCTTCTGGGCGCATCCTTTTTCTTTAAAGCATCTTTATAATCGTTGAGTATCTTCTCTTCTAATAACATTGTATTCTCCTCTATTTTTTTATCTCGGTTAATTACTAAAAAGAAACGTATTTGCGGAATAACCGGGCCCTCTTATCAAGGTCTGCCCTGGAGATATTGGCTGTCTTATCTACGCCGAAACCTTCCACACTGAACGAAGCAGCGATGGTCCCGTAGACAATGGCATTTTTTACGGCTTTTTCGTTTATTCTTTTTGCTTTGGCTAAATAACCCATAAACCCTCCGGCAAAGGTATCTCCAGCGCCTGTCGGATCAATGACTTTATTCGTAGGATATGCCGGAAGCGAAAATATAAATTTATCACAATAGAACAACACGCCATGTTCCCCCTTTTTTATCAAGACCATTCTAGGGCCCATAGACCTTAATCCCTTGGCAGCCTTAACCAGATTATAATCGCCTGACAGATCCCTCGCTTCCTGGTCATTAGCTACAAATATATCCACGCTTTTTAACAACCTGACCAAAGAACGCTTTTTATTGTTTATCCAGTAATTCATGCTATCTAAGGCTGTGAGCCTCGGAGAATGCATATGGCTCAATAAATGCCTCTGTAAATCAGGGTCGATGTTTGCCAGAAAGACATTTTTTATCTTTCTCTGTTCGGAAGAAACGCGGGGCTTAAAAGCTGAAAGCACGCCCAACTCGGTGCTCAAGGTTAAGGCAGAGTTTAAATCTCCTTTATATTCTCCGGACCATTTAAACGTCGGGCCGTAGCTCTTAATCAAAGATGTCAGAACAATTCCTTTCCTGTTCAAGAAATTCATATACTTGTCCGGGAAGTCGTCTCCGACTACCGCGACCATATTCACGCGGGTAAACAGGCGCGCTGACATAGAAAAATGGACAGCTGAGCCTCCGAGCATATGCTTACGCAGGCCCGCAGGAGTCTTTACTGTATCCAAAGCTACTGTACCTAATACTAATACGCTCATTTTATATACATTAAGACGACGATTGAAAGAATTATACAATAATATCCGAAATAATGCAATTTATCCTTGATTAATACCCTCTTGAGCAGCCAAAGCGAAGCTATCCCGCAAATAAAACTGAAGAAGAGCCCGGCACACATACTTAAGGCATCACCTTTGATCCCAAATTCAACTTCTTTAAACTCCAATATAAAAGCTCCCAGAATAGCAGGTATAGAAGCCAGAAAAGAAAAACTGAAAGCGGCCTTCCTGTCTATTCCTCTAAATAATAAAGCAGAGATTGTTGAGCCCGAACGTGAAATACCGGGTATTATAGCTATCCCCTGCACTATGCCCATCAGTAAAGAATCTTTTTTGGATATCGAATCCCTTTTTATGCCTGTGTTAATAAATTTAGTTAGCACAAGCATAATCCCGGTTACAAAAAGGCTTATTCCTACCGGTTTTATATCGTTAAACAGGCTTTCAAAAAAGTCCTTTGCAGATAAAGCAATTATCCCTGTCGCGGCAGTTACAATTATAATCAGCAGGATCTTTTGCCTGTCCCTTAAGGCCCCGATTATCTCCTTATAGAAGAAAACAACGAGAGAAAGCAGCGTGCCAAGATGCAGGATTAAAGCTATTGCCAGCTCTTTCTCAGAAACACCGAATATATGCTGTAATATCACCAGATGCCCTGAACTGCTTACCGGTAAAAACTCTGTCACCCCCTGGATTACCCCTAGGATTATAAACTTTAACATAAAAACTGCCTCCGTGAAGTTATAAAATCATTTACCGCCGAAAACTTTTCTTAGCCCGGCTTCAACTATATCTGAATCCCAGTTATTCTCCAAAAGTTCATCTTTTATCCGGGCTTCAGATACACCATCATGCTTTTTTCGCGATATATACGTAACAAGAATCCCTAAATTATAACTCTGAATTTTATCTAAAGCTAACTCAATATTTTTTTCTTCGGCGTTTCTGTTAAAGATGAAAGCTGCCAAGGCGAAAATGAAAGGTATGGCTAAAACAAATACTGAACTAGCCGCAAGCAGAAAAGAGCTCCTGCCTAAGATATATGCTGAGACGCCAAAGAAGACATCAATTAAGTAATGCGCAATTATAACAGTCAGCAACCCATACCTGACATACACAAACCCTAAGAACAAGCCGATAATAGTCACCTCTATGCCTCTAAACCAAACAGGGAATATCGGATAACTTGCATGGCCAAAACCCCAGAATACTGAAGTTACCAAAATAGCCAACGGGATGCTGCGGACATACCTGTTAACCCAATTTATGCCGAATAAACGGAATGCTATCTCTTCATTAAGGCCTGCGCTTATGCCGATTATAAAAGCGCTCAAAAAAGGTATATAGGCATTTGAGAACCGGGTAAGGCTGTTCCACTCCTGCCAAACCCCCATGTACCTCTGCCCAAGAAAAAACAAAACAGCCTGGGCGCCGAGTATTATCAGAAAAATCAAATAACCGAACATTACCGAAGCACAAACATCCCTGGATAAAAATGTAGTCTTTAGGTAATAATACAGGGAAGTAGATTTATTTAAACTGTTATCTTCGTTTTTTAGCGCTTCTCCTGCCAGGCCGGGGAAAATAAACAATATGCTGATTATAAAAATAAAGATAACCGATCTGGATATAGCAAGCCAAAGATAAGATAATATACTTACGCTTGTATCGTAATCCATCAATATGACCTGGAAATTATTGGCGGTATTAATCAAATGCAATCCTGCCAGGACAAGGGCGATATATATGTACAGCTTCTTTGTTGAGCGCACAACAACTGTATGTTTCTTCCTAACAACTGTATATACGGAAAAAATAAGGAATATAACTAGAAGGATAAAGGAGAAACTTGATAAATGCTGGCCGAATAAAAGCTGCCTCTGGATGTAACGCTGGAATTTCTCCGGTATCTCCAGGCCTTTCACGGAGAACTCACGGACTTCTTTCCCAGAGATGGTTACTCCCGTTATCAGTTTTGCGCCACCCTCGTCATTGGACCAGGGGATATAAACTCCTGACTTTTCCCAGGAATAGATATAATCATGGCGGGCGTCATATTTCTTAACCTCCGCTTTATGTATATCGTATGCACCTAAATCTATCTGGTAATGTTCTTTTAGAAAATTTTCAGCTATGCGCTTTGAATCATCGCTCCCTAAATCAGCTCTCGGCTCGATATCTTCGATCTGGTGCCTGAATCCGATAATCTGCCCGGTTTTAGAACTTAGTTTTACATCAAATTCTTCTTTCTGGAACTCTTTGAAGAATCTGACTGTCCAATAAAAAAGGTCGTACCCTTCCTTCTCTATGAAATCTTTCCTATTATTGAACCCGATGGTTTTCTGCAGATAACGGTCGGCCCACCTGTCGTAATTAAAGGCAACCGAAGTGGAATAATGTTCCGGATTGACACCCTCTGAACGCAGGTAGGATTCAGCGATTGATACTGCCTGTGTTTTATCTACGGAAAGGTCGACTAAGACAAACCGCGGATAAGAAAATTTATACCAGGCAAAAAATAAAACTACCGCAAGCGCCAGAAATACGACAAAAGACTTTATGGATATTTTCATTATGTTAGTTATGCGCGTTAATAAAAGACTCCATCGCTTTGGGCACGGGGGCGGTTGCTTTTATGTGCCTGCCGGTTACCGGATGCACGAATTCAAGAGATGATGCATGCAGGCAAAGTCTGTTAGCCTTTATTTTAAAATCCTTTCCAAAAGCGTATTTTCTTTCTCCAAGGACCGGATGATTTATCCGTTTAAAGTGTATCCTTATCTGGTTCTTCCTGCCTGTTAAAGGATAAACCTGGACTATATCATAACCGTTTCTGTGCTCTTTAACCCGGTAATCGGTAACAGCACTCTGGCTATCAACGGGAAAACTTATCCTGCCCTGAGGCCTGGATAAATTCCCGCTTACCAAAGCAAGATAAGCCTTCTTTATCTTTCTTTCCTTAAAAATCCGCATTATTTTAGACTGGGTAGATTTTCCTTTTGCGTAAATCAATAAGCCGGAGGTCTCCTTATCAAGCCTGTGGCATGGATGCAGGCGATAGGCCTTATTCTTGTTTAGCGCATCTTTATTCAGTATATCAGTAGCGGTATTATTTATTTTACCGGGAGCAGGGATAGTGAGCATCCCTGATGGCTTGTTTATAATCAATAGCCAATCGTCCTCGTATACAACCTCTATGTTCATTTTACACCTGATGTATCAAGCCATTTACAAAAATCACAGTTTTTATTTACTTCCGGGATGGCAGAAGCAAGCGTATTTACGGCGCTATGGAAAATATCTTCAGCCCTCTCGGGGTCAGTTTTAAGTTCTTTTAGAATAAAATCAAAACTCACTTCTTTTAAAGAACCTATCTTCTCTGGTATATAATAAACAATATAGGCTGTCCTGTTTGTCGGCAAATTATTTTGTTCAAGGAGGAAAGTATAGGCATCCATTTGAAGCTGATAAGACCGGTGGACCTCTTGAGGCGCGCTGCCCCTTGTCTTATGGTCTAATACCGCATATTTACCATCGTCCAGATGTATGCATTCATCCAAATATCCGCCCAATTTTGCCTCAAGCTCAGGGTCATAAAAATCCAACCAGCCCTTCTTAGGCATATCCAGCATTAATTTCCCCGGTATTTTGCCTGATAAAAACGGCGGGAGGTTTCCATTTTTCCTGAATGTATCAAAGTATGCCTTAAGGACCCTGTCTAACCCGCTGGCAATAGAAGCCACAGGAGGCCCCGGCCTTTTTATATTTTTATTTACATAAAGCCAGAAACATCTCGGACAATCAACGAACAGGTTAAGGCTGGAAGGAGAAAGTTTAAGCATTACTAGATTATTTCGAGCATTTTATCAATTGCCTTCTTTGCGCGCATTCTTATAACATCAGGCACCTTTACTTCTGTCTGCAACTCTTCCAAAGCCCAAAGTATCTTCTCCTGAGTGGTCCTCTTCATATTAGGGCAGACTGCCCGCTCTGAAGCAGGATAAAATTCCTTATTGGGGTTATCCTGTTTTAAACGGTAAATTAAACCGACTTCCGTGCCTATAATAAACTCTTTAGCATCGCTATCTTTTGCAAATTTAGCCATCTGGCTCGTTGATAACACAGCATCTGCCAGGTCAACCACAGAAGGCAGGCATTCAGGATGAACTATGACCTTGGCTTTAGGATGGAATTTCTTTTCTCTTGTGATATCTTCCGGCATGATCTTTACATGAGTGGGACAGAAACCATTCCAGGATATAAGTTTTTTCCCTGTTTTCCTTGAGACATAATCGGTGAGGCATTTATCAGGCACAAAAATAATATCTTTCTTATCCTTGAAGGCGTTTACAACGGCAATAGCGTTTGTGGATGTACTGCAAACATCAAGCTCGGCTTTAACTTCTGCGGATGTATTAACATAGCCTATTACTACTGCGCCAGGATGCTTTTCTTTTAGCTTTCTTAAATCCTGCGCGGTCAGCATATTTGCCATCGGGCAGCCCGCATTAATATCAGGCACGATCACTTTTTTATCCGGGCAAAGGATAGATGCTGTTTCAGCCATGAAATGGACCCCGCAAAAAATTATCACTTCGGCATCAGTCTTTGCCGCAGCCCTGCTTAATTCCAGGGAATCCCCTCTTATATCAGCGACATCCTGGACTTCGGGCAACTGATAGTTGTGGGCCAGAATAACCGCATTACGCTTCTTCTTTAAATCCTTTATTTTCTTCTGAAGGTCATTTCTAAAACTTATTTTGCTCATTTTTCCTTTCTCTCCTGAATGCAATCTATAATCCCGCCGCCTAAAACAGTATCCTTGTCATAAAAAACAGCCGACTGCCCGCAAGTAACGGCAAACTGCGCTTTTTTAAAAGCTACTCTTATTTTTTCACCCATAGGATAGATATCCGCAGGAGCCTCTTTGTGATTATACCTTATCTTGACTTTTGCAGCAATCTTCTTTTCCGGGAAATCGGCTATAAAATGGCATTCTTTCACCATAAAAGACTTGCTTAAAGCCTGGGCTTTTGGCCCGATTATTATCCTGTTAGTTTTGGCTTCGATGCCAATTATATATGCAGGGTAACCTAAAGCAATCCCTAAACCCTGCCTTTGGCCTATAGTATAATAGGCTATACCCCTATGTCTGCCCAATATGTTACCTTTGCCATCTATAATATCCCCTGTGGCATCGCCTTTAATTTTCCCCTTTATAAAAACTCTGTAATCATCATCCGGTAAAAAGCATATCTCCTGGCTCCCTGCCTTATCAGCAACAGCTAAACCAAAATCTCTAGCCAAGCTTCTTACTTCCTGTTTTGTATAGCCCCCCAAAGGGAATAATATGTGTTTTAATTGCGCCTGATTCAATCGATAGAGAAAATAAGACTGATCTTTATTCTTATCTTTGCCTTTTCTTAGCTTAAAGCTGACGGCTGACGGCTGACGGCTGGTGACTTTTTCGATGCGCGCATAATGCCCGGTAGCAAGATATTCTGCATCCAAAGAAAGTGCCTTCTTCAACAATATATCAAATTTAAGGAATTGATTACACCTGACGCAAGGATTAGGAGTCCTGCCTGCAGAATATTCCTGGATAAAATCATCAATAACGTATCTTTTCAAATACTTTTGCATATTAACAACGTAATGCCTGATCTTAAGCTTGTGTGCGACCCTTCTTGCATCCTCTATGCCTTCAATACCGCAGCATGGGATCCTGCGCCTCTTACCCTCTTCAGATAAATTGAAACACATTGTAAGGCCGATAACTTCATAGCCTTTGCCGCAAAGAAGGGCAGCAGCAACTGAAGAATCAACCCCCCCGCTCATGGCTACCACTACTCTTTTCTTCATCTTATATTATAAGTTAAATATCATCGATATAACGAAAATAGTCTTTCATCATCTCCAGCATTCCGTTTTTGCCGGTCGCGTAGTTATGCTCCGCATAGTGCTGCATCTCTAATATATCAAGGTGTTTATCCATGATATCTGCCTCCCGCAAAAAACGGGATACCTCGGTTATCACAGAACCTGCATTATCAAAATAATTCCTGGGGGCTCTGTCAATATGCGGTTTTAACAAAAACAGGTTCTCTTTTGCCCGGGTTGATGCGACATAAAACAATCTTCGTTCTTCCTCTATAGCTTCTTCGTCTTCAAGGCTTAAATAAGAAGGCAGGTGCCCTTCAGCAACGTAGATTATGAAAACAGTATGCCATTCAAGGCCTTTAGCAGAATGTATCGTGGACAAAGTAACTCCGGAATCATCTTTATCTCTTAAGCCTGCTTCTATTATGTTTCTCTCCGGAGGCTCGAGTGCTAAGTCTACAAGGAAATTCTCAAGCGAATCATACCTGGAAGCTATCCTTATTAAAGAATCCAAATCGCCTAACCTCTTATTAAAATCATCGTATTTCTCCTTAAGCAGCGGCTCATAATGCTTCATAAAAATACGTATAAGCTCCGCGGGTTTGGTCAAAGAGCAATCATCTAACCCGTGAAATATCTCAAAGAGCGCCCTAAGGTCTTCTATTTTCCTGGTAAACTTTGAATCTATCCCGGAATACTGTTTATGCACCAATATCTCATTAATAATCTGAGTAGCTGTCTTTGAGCCGACGCCTCTCATTAAAAGGAGTATTCTGTGCCAGCTTATTTCATCGCTTGCATTATGCATGATCCTCAGATACGAAACTATATCTTTTATATGCGCTGCCTCTACAAACTTCTGCCCTCCGTATTTAGCAAAAGGTATATCCCTTGAAGAAAGTTCTATCTCTAAATCGTTAGAATGCCATCCTGAACGGAACAATACAGCTATATCTTTAAGCTCTACGCCTTCTTCCCTTAGCTCAAGTATCTTATCGGCGATAAACTTTGATTGGCCGTTCTCATCTCTTGTCTCAATATAAACAGGCTTTGAGCCGCCTTTTCTCTTGGTGTAGAGGTTCTTTTCAAACCCTTCCTTAGAATAACGTATGACATCATTAGTAAGATTGAGTATCTTCTGTGTCGAACGGTAATTCTCTTCAAGGGTAATGATTTTGGCTTCCTTGAAGATCTTCGGGAAATCGAGTATATTCCTGAAATTGGCGCCTCTAAAAGAATAAATACTCTGCGCATCATCACCTACGACCATAATATTATGGTGCTCGCTTGCTAATAAACAGGCTATAAAAGCCTGCAGCTTATTTGTATCCTGGTACTCATCCACCATAATATATTTAAATCTTTTGGAAAGTTTGACACGGATATCTTCATTCTTAACAAGAAGGTCCCTGAAATATATCAGCAGATCGTCATAGTCCAGAAGGAATTTAGACGCCTTATATTTATTATAGCTGTCCCTGATATTTTTTATCTCCTCCGTCCATTCCATAAAATGAGGGTATTCTTCATATAGCACATCTTCAATCGGTTGTGCCTTATTAATGCTCTTTGAAATTATTTCATGAACGGCTTTTTTGCGCGGGAAACGCTTTTCTGTCTTATTGAGCCCCAGCTGCGCACGCATAAGATTGATGGCGTCTTCGGCATCAGATTGGTCTAATATGGTAAAGTTAGACGGCATACTCAGGAATTTGGCATACCTCCTGAGCATCAGGTTGGCGAAAGAATGAAAAGTCCCGCCTGAGACCCTCTGGCAACGGTTATCCAATAATAAACTTGCGCGCCTGAGCATCTCCTCAGCAGCCTTGCGCGTAAAAGTAAGCAAGAGTATCTCTTCCGGGCTTACCCCGTTTTCAACCAGATAGGCGACCCTATATACCAATACCCTTGTCTTGCCGCTGCCTGCTCCGGCTATAACCAGATACGGCCCCCGGGTAGACTCAACAGCCTGTAATTGGGCTTTATTTAACTCGCTGGAATAATCTATGACTTTAGCCATTTAAATTTTCCGGTGCTTAACTTAGAAGAGGGTTAAGAAACGACGGGCATTATTTCAAATAAGCTTTTGTTATCACTTGCCTGGTGATAGGCTTATTAGAGGCGTCTGTAGCTACATTCTCAATATTCTGGACAACATCATAACCTGAAATTACCTCGCCAAATATTGTATGGCGCATATTAAGCCATGGGGTCATGGCTGTGGTAATAAAAAACTGGCTCATATTTGTATTCGGCCCGGAATTAGCCATAGCGACCAACCCCGGCTTATCAAATGCAACATTAATACTCACTTCATCCGCAAAAGGCTTACCCCAGATAGAAACCCCTCCCATACCTGTACCTGTAGGGTCTCCTCCTTGTATCATAAAACCCTTGATGACCCGATGAAAGATTAAGCCGTTATAATATCCTTCTTCAACAAGCGTTCTAAAATTCTGGCATGCCTTAGGCGCTATATCAGGCATAAGTTTTATTTCAATCCTGCCTTGGTTGGTTTCTAATACCACGATATCTCCTCCTTCTGCAAAGCCGCGGGTGGCAAAAAAAGCTAAAGAAAGAATAGAAAAAAACAGCAGCTTTTTCATAGGGATATTATATCAGCGATAGATTGAAATGCAATTATTTATATAGTTCACAGTTCATGGTGTGCAGTTCACATAAATATTCTATGAACCGTAATCTGTGAACAGTGGACTAATCTACTTCTACCACTTAAATCTCACCCCTGCCTCAAATGACCTGCCGGGTTGAGGTATGCCTGCGATTTCCTGGTATTCGACATTGAGTAAGTTGGATACTTTAAAGAAGAGCTTGCAATTTCTGTTAATATCATAGCTAAAGGCTGTATTCATTATAAGCCAGCCGCGCCTTCCCGGTTTTTTCTTGTAGGTGAAACCGATTACCTGCTGGCCGAAATCAAAGCCGAAGATAGAATAGATATTTACCAAATGCCGCATATAATTAGGCCCGTATTTATACAAGAGACCATCATCCTGTATGCGCTTATTGATATAAGCATAGTTAGACTCAATCTTGACTAAATCATTTAACCTGGAATTAAAATAACTCTCTAATCCTGAAACCTGCGCATTGGAGATATTTTCAACCTGCCACTTAGCTTGGAGAGGCGAACGCTTAACCCAGTCTATAAAATCCTCTTCTTCCCTGAAAAAAACCTGCATCCCGGCCTGGTAAGCTCCGTTGTTAAAATCATATCCTAATTGATAATTAAGTGATTCCTCAGCCGAAAGCCCAGGGTTGCCAAGCGTCACAGGATCACTATAATAAAGTTCAGTAAATGAAGGTATGCGTGTGCTTTTCGATAATCCAAGCGAAAAAGAATTAATTTTATCAAGGATATAACGCATAGATATTGAACCGGTTGCAACTTCATCAAAACTATCATAATCGTCTATTCTTGCCGATAAGCCGAATAAAACATTTTCAAACAAATTGACACTGTCATCAAAAAATACGCTTTTATGCTGACGGTCGTGTTTACCGAGATTTGTTGAATTAATAATCTCCTGGCCGTATTCAAATCCCGCTCCCAACTTGCCTAAATTACGGGTTTCTTTCTGGAAATATATACCAGGCGTATACATATCCGTGCGGTGATGGTTGAGATAGTTACTCCGGGTATGAGTTTTATCAAGCTCAAATTTATCATAGTGCCTGCGCCATATTACATTAGGCCTTATTATTAATCCATCCATATCAAAGTCCGAGCCTGTATTTAATAAATAGGTTTTTGTCCACTCTTTTGATAAATATCCGCTATAAGGCGTATAAAAATCATAGGCGCCAAACTCTTTCTCCTGGTATCCCATAAAAAAATTAAACTTACCTCTATCAAAACCGTGTTTAGCGGATAAAGACGTAGTAAAGGCTTTACTATCCGTATCAGTATAAAATCCCGTAGATTCATCGCGTTGTAATGAAAACCTTATCCCTGAAGTATCATTCTTGCGGGAAAGGCTAAAAAGGCCGTAGCCGGATTGATAATTACCTATGGCAGACTCTAAAACCGTATGGTTAGCCTCTGGCTCTTTTATGTTTATATTTATTGCACCGCCAATTGCATCGGGGCCGTAAATAGAAGACCCGACTCCCGGGATTACTTCTATGCCCTGGATATCCTCTTTAGTGAGCGGGATATCGGAATTATGGTGCGCTGTCTGGGGGTCATTTATTCGCTGTCCATTTAAGAGCATTAAAACACCCTGGAATGTTGAGCCTCGCAAAGAAAAATCAGTTTGTACCGTTCCCAGAGGAGAACGGCTTTGAAGGTCTAAAGGCAGCTTTTGCAGTTCTTGGATGAAAGAGCCGAATAATGCTGTTTCTTGGGCATCCTGGCTCAGGGTGAAAGGATGCAGAAGGTGAACCCTGGATTTAGTAATTACAATGGGCTCAAGTTCCTGGCTGAAATCAGCCCGGGCATATGAACTGATAAACAACAAAATAAAACTAAAAAAAACCGCCCTTACTTTTAATTTCAGCATAAGAGCGATTATAAATTAGAGAAACCTAATTGTCAACTTATTATTTAAACTTGGTTTACAATCATCTACAATGTGTTATGTCTCCTGCCGTGACTTTCCTTATGATACCGCTATCCTCTCTTATCATAAGCGCGCCGTCGGAGTCAATATCAATTGCCTGGCCTTCTATATGCAGCCTGTAAGAATTAATCCTTATCCTCCTGTTCAATGTAGAGCTGAACTCACGCCAGCGCTCCAGCACCGGGGCG
The DNA here is from genome assembly GCA_003598025.1 of Candidatus Omnitrophota bacterium. Lineage (NCBI taxonomy): Bacteria > Pseudomonadati > Candidatus Omnitrophota > Candidatus Omnitrophota bacterium. The sequence goes on along the minus strand of QZKH01000002.1, from coordinate 166,877 downwards.
CTTGAGCCTTTCTGGAAAATTATGTAATTATGCTCTAACCTGGCGAGGACCTCCTGAAGCAGTTTGACCCGGTCAATCGGGCTTTTTTTATGCTCTTTTAACGAAGTAGCCGAAGCAATAAGGTCTTTTTTATCATTGTTTACATTTATACCTGCGCCGATAATTACAAAAGAAGTCTGGTCTGCTTCAGCATTCAATTCTGTTAATACACCGGAAACTTTTTTGTTTGCGATTAATACATCATTAGGCCACTTTATCTGGCAGGATAATCCGGTAATATTATGTATGGCTTCGCAAATACTCACTGCGGATAATAGGGTTATCACCGGTATTGCATTGGGGGAAATCTTGGGCCTTAAAATAACCGAGAGGTATATGCCTTTGAATTTTGGAGAAATCCAGCTTCTGCCAAGCCTGCCTCTTCCCTTGCTCTGCCCTTCCGCCAAAACAAGCGTCCCCTCTGGAGCGTTCTTCAGGCCAAGCTGGAGAGCTACTTCCATAGTGGAAGATAGATGATCAAAATAATATATCTTGCGGCCAATGAATTTAGTGTTAAGTCCCGAGGTTATTTCAGAGGCAAACAGCCTGTCGGGCAAAGAAACTAATTCATACCCTAAATGCGGTATAGCGACTATATCATATCCGGAGTTTCTTAAATCCTGGATATGTTTCCATAGGCCCTGGCGGCTTATTCCTAGATGATGGGCTATCTCTTCACCCGAGACATATCCAGACCTTCTTTTTAGCAAATTGACTATTTTATCCTGCATGATTATTTTTTCTCATAAAGAGGGGACATTGCGCGCAATTTTGCAGCAATTTTCGGCAGGTGCTCCAGAATATAATCAATGTCTTCTTCCTTGGTCCATCTTCCCAGAGTCAGCCTTATTGAACCGTGAGCTATTTCATGCGGTAACCCTATAGCCAATAGTACATGAGACGGCTCAAGTGAAGTAGAGGTACAGGCTGAACCGGTAGAAGCGGCAATCCCAAGCATGTCCAAGTTAAGCAGCATTGATTCGCCTTCAATGTATTTTATGGAGAAATTGACATTATTCGGTAACCGTTTTACATCATGCCCGTTAAGATATGATTCGGGTATCCTTTTGGGGATTTCTCTTATCAGTTTATCCCTTAATTTGGCCTGAAATTTTGCTTCTGCATTCATTTTACTGCTGCATAATTCTATGGCTTTGCCTAAACCGACTATGCCGGTTGTATTATGAGTAGAAGCACGCCTGCCATTTTCCTGGTCACCGCCATGCAAGAACCTGTTTATGCGCGTGCCTTTCCTAATATATAGCGCCCCCACGCCTTTTGGGCCATAAAATTTATGGGCTGACAACGATAACATATCTACTCCCAGATCATTGACATTAACCGGGATGTGGCCGACAGTCTGCACAGCATCGGTATGAAAACATATATTGTTCTCTTGAGCTATCCTGCCTATTTCAGCGACAGGCTGGATAGTGCCGATTTCATTATTTGCATGCATGACTGAAATCAATATCGTCTTATCAGTAATTGCTTTCTTGATATCTGACGGATCAAGTAAGCCGTATTTATCGACTTTTACATAAGTAACCTTGAACCCTCTTTTCTCCAGAAAACTGCAGCATTCAGTAATTGCGTGGTGTTCTATTGCGCTGGTTATAATATGGTTGCCCTTTTTTTCCAAGGCGTAGGCTACGCCTTCAATCGCATAATTGTCAGACTCGGTACCTCCGGAAGTAAAAACTATCTCTTCCGGTTTTGCGCCTAAGAAATCAGCCAAATCCCTGCGGCTTTTTTCTATAGCCTGCTTTGCTTCCTGCCCGAATGAATGTATGCTGGAAGGATTGCCAAACTTTTCAGAGAAATACGGCTTCATCGCCTCTACTACTTCATTGTCGGCCGGGGTGGTTGCTGCATAATCAAGATATGTTCTTTTCATAACTTATCCTTCTTTAAAACTGTATTCATGCTGCCGCTGCGATAACCCTCTAAATCAAGCGTTATGTAATTATAACCCAGCTTTTTAAATTTTCCTATCACTAAATCCCTTGATTTTAATAATCTCTGCAAATCCTCAAGCGGCACTTCAATCCTGCACTGACGGCCGTAGTCCCTGACTCTGTTCTGCCTAAAGCCAAGGCCTCTTATCAGGCTTTCGGCATACTCAATGCGTTTAAGTAATTTTGGAGTTATGTAATCGCCGTAAGGGATCCTGGATGCCAGGCAAGCAAAAGCCGGCTTATCCCATACATCCAGGCCAAGCATCTTAGATGCAGAACGGATATCGTCTTTAGTAAAGCCTGCTTCCTGCAGCGGAGAACGTATTCCCAGCTCTTTCTTAGCTACGCTTCCGGGACGGTAATCTTTTTTATCAGTCAGGTTACTTGCGTCTATAACAAATCTGGTATTATTCTTCTTAGCTAGTTTTAAGAGAAGCGAAAATAATTCTTTTTTACAAAAATAACACCTGTTCTTGGGGTTTGCGCTGAACCTGGGGTCCTTCAGCTCATTGGTCTTGATAATAATATGCCTGACTTTCAGCTTACGTGCGCTTTTTTTAGCAGACCTAAGTTCGTATTCGGGATAAGTTTCGGATTTTGCCGTCACCGCAATAAGGCTGGTGCCTAATACCTTCGAAGCAACCTTGAGTAAAAAAGTGCTATCGAGTCCGCCTGAATACGCAAGGAGCGCTGAATCCATGTCTTTGATTATTTTTTCTAATTTTTTAATTTTTGCAGCTATTGTTTGCATGGAAAGATAGAGGCCTTTTTATTTTATAACGGCTAAGCAAACCAAAGAAGAGAAAAACTTATATTGCGATTACTTCCTTTATTTCGGGGACTTCTTCTCTCAAGATCCTCTCAATACCCATCTTTAATGTCATTTGGCTCATCGGGCAGCACCCGCAGCTACCGGTCAATTTAAGCTTCACCACTCCGTCCTTTGTTACATCGATAAGCGCTACGTCTCCTCCGTCAGCAGCCAGCATCGGGCGCACTTTATTTAGAGCTTTCTCAACTTTTTCTTTCATCGGTTACCCCTTTTTAGCAGATGATTTCTAATATATCCTTTATCGGTTGCCCTGCATATATGCCTAATTTTGAAGCTTCGCTCGTGCAAGAATATACCTTAGATTTTAATACGTCATCAATATCTTCAACACCTTTGACAACCACTGCAGTATCCTTAAATTTCTCGGCGGCACCTAAGTCAAGATACCCGCACATAATATACCCACGGGAACCTCTTATCAGGACCAAGTTCTTGCTCTGGAGTTTTACTACCAGGGCATCGATATACTTTTTGCCGGCCCTTATCTTCTTTACCGTAACAGACATTTATTCCCCTGTTTTATCCGGAGCCGTTTTCAATGACAAAAATTGCATTTAGCGCAAAAAGGTTTGGCCATAACCTGATTAAACTTTTCTTACCCAGATAATACGCTTTAACAATCTTTATCTTTTTTTCCCGGCAATAGCCTTTAAAATCTGAGATGCTCAAAAATTTAAGGTTAGGGGTATCATACCAATGATAAGGAAGCGATTTGGTTATCGGCGCCTTGCCGCAGAAAAACATCATAAACCTAGATTTTATGAATGCAAAATTGGGGAAACCCACTATTACCTGCCTGCCTACACGCAATGCTTCATGGATGACATAGTCAGCTTTCTTAACCTGCTGTAAACTTTGATCAAGTATTACATAATCAAATGATTTATTCGGATATTCATGAAGACCGCTGTCTATATCGCCGTGAAAAACGCTTAAGCCTTTCTCTACGCACTTATGGATTGCCTCATAATCAAGCTCGATGCCCTGGACTGAAGCTCCTTTATCCCTGGATAAAAGATACATTAACTCTCCGTCCCCGCAGCCTAAATCCAAGACCTTCGCAGAGTCCTTGACTATGTCAAAAATAACCCTATGATCCAAAGAAGCTGATTTCAGTTTACTATCCTGCATTTTATTAACCGTTGTAAGTCTTTTTTAAGAAATGCTTGATCAAACGCGTTTGCTCTTCTATCTCCACTAAAAACGCATCATGGCCGTAAGTCGACTTTATCTCACAATATGTTGCATCCAGGCCCCTTGTCTTTAACTGGCGCACTATCTCCTGGGACTGGTAAGAAGGATAAAGCCAGTCGGATTTAAACGCTATGACAAGAAATCTTAAGTTAATTTTTTTATCCCGCGGGAACAATTTCCCTTGTGAAAGGTCAAAATAATCCATAGCCTTGGTTATATACAGATAGGAATTTGCATCAAATCTTTTTACAAAATTCTCTCCCCTGTATTTTAAATACCCCTCTACCTCGAAATCAGCTGTAAATTTAAAGCTATAATTCTTGTCCTTAAGGCGCCGGGAGAATTTCTCTTCCATTGACTGATCGCTCATATATGTTATATGGCCGATCATACGGGCAACAGCAAGGCCCCTGTCGGGCTCTGCCTTACCGTAATAATTGCCGTTATCCCAGTTCGGATCAGCCATCACAGACTGCCGGCCAACCTCATCAAAAGCTATTTGTTGTGGCGAATGTTTCAAGGCTGTAGCAATAGGTATTGACGAACATACATTCTCAGGGTATGAAGCAACCCACTGTAAGGCCTGCATCCCGCCCATAGACCCGCCTATGACACATAATAATTTTTTTATCCCCAGATGGTCAATCAGGTGCTTCTGGGCCTTTACCATATCTGCAATAGTTATTACCGGAAAATCCAGAGCATAGGGTTTCCCCGATTCAGGATTTATAGAGGACGGTCCTGTGCTGCCCTTGCATCCTCCGATTACATTAGAACAAATTACAAAGTATTTATCAGTATCAAGGGCTTTGCCTGGTCCGATCATCGCATCCCACCAGCCGGGTTCTTTATCGCCTTCATGAAAACCAGCGGCATGCGCGTCTCCCGAAAGGGCATGTGCGACTAATATGGCATTATCCGAATTTTGGCTAAGCTGGCCATAAGTTTCATATGCAAGAGTGATCGGACCCAATTTTTGTCCCGACTCAAGCTTAAGTTCATGGGGACTATCAGCGAATTCAAAATATTGTTCTTTAACTATTCCTAACCCTTTGCTCTTCATGTTAATTCAGAAATTCCTGGTATAACCAGGTAGACAAGTACCTTTCTCCTGTGTCCGGAAGGACGACTACGATAGTTTTACCTCTTGATTCCTGCCTTTTTGCAACCTCTAAAGCTGCCCACATAGCAGCTCCGCTTGAAATACCGACAAAAATCCCTTCTTTGCTGGCAAGTTCCTTTGCCACAAATGCCGCGTCTTCATGTCTTACCTTAATAATCTCATCAAGCAGCTTGACATTAAGTACCCCCGGGATGAAGCCGGCGCCAATACCCTGTATCTTATGCGGTCCGGGCTTGCCCCCGGATAATACCGGAGAATCAATAGGCTCAACGCCGATGATTTTTACCGACGGTTTCCTGCTTTTTAATACCTCGCCAACACCAGTTATTGTACCACCGGTCCCGATTCCTGCAACAAATATATCCAGGGCCCCTTGTGTATCTGACCATATTTCTTCAGCCGTGGTCTTTCTGTGTATGTCGGGATTAGCCGGATTATTAAACTGCTGCGGGACAAAGCTGTTCGGCATGCCTTTTGCGATCTCTTCGGCTTTATCCACTGCCCCCTTCATCCCCTTTGTGCCGTCTGTCAATACTAACTCTGCTCCAAGTATCTTTAGCAACTGGCGCCTTTCAACGCTCATAGTATCCGGCATAGTCAAAATCAACTTGTAGCCTTTGGCTGCGGCAACAAAAGCAAGCGCAATACCCGTATTGCCGCTTGTGGGCTCAACTATAACAGAGCCTTTTTTAAGCAGGCCTTTTTTCTCAGCTGCCTCTATCATAGCTACCCCGATTCTGTCTTTGACACTGGAAAGAGGGTTAAAAAACTCGAGCTTTGCTAAAACAGTGGCTCCTGTATTTTTTGTGATATTATTTATTTTTACCAAAGGAGTATTACCTACGGTTTCTGTGATATCATTAAATATTTTAGCCATTATTGTAACCTCCTAACTATATGCTCTATTTACTTTTATTTAAAGCCTGCTCTATGTCTTTGATAATATCGTCTATATTCTCGATGCCAATTGATAAGCGCACGAAATCAGGAGTTACTCCGGTATCTAACTGCTCCTGCTCGGATAATTGCTGATGTGTGGTAGTCGCAGGGTGTATCGCCAGGCTCTTGGCATCGCCGATATTGGCAAGATGGGAAACTAATTCAAGTGAATCAATAAATTTCTTTCCGGCGCTAGCTCCCCCCTTTATCCCAAAACCTATTATGGCACCGGCGCCCCTGGAGAGGTATTTCTTAACCCTTGCCTTTTCCGGGCTCGAATCTAATCCGGGATAATTAACCCAGGCCACCCTTGGGTGTTTCTCCAGGAATTTAGCTACCGCCAAGGCGTTCTCCGAATGCCTTATTATCCTGAGGTGTAAAGTCTCAAGCCCCTGCAAGAAAAGAAAAGCATTAAACGGCGACATGGCTGTACCTATATCTCTTAAAAGTGTAACCCTTGCCTTGATAATATATGCGATATTTCCGAGCGGCTTTAGGGCTTCTACAAAATTTATTCCGTGATAACTGGGGTCGGGCTCGGAAATCAGAGGGAACTTGCCGTTAGTCCAGTCGAATTTCCCCGAATCAACGATTACGCCGCCTATCGAGGTGCCGTGCCCGCCTATGAATTTGGTCGCGGAATATACCACTATATCTGTCCCGTAATCTATGGGTTTTAAAAGATATGGCGATACGGTATTATCCAAGACAAAAGGTACGCCATTCTTATGCGCTACCTTTGAAATACCTTCAAGGTCAGCTACATCCAGCTTTGGGTTGCCGATAGATTCTGCATAAATGGCCTTGGTTTTTGGAGTAATCGCTTTCTGAAAAGCATCTAAATCGTTTGATTTGACAAACCTCACCTTCACGCCAAGGCGCTGGAAAGTATAATGGAATAAGGTATATGTCCCTCCGTATAGATTATCTGCGGAAACGATCTCATCGCCTGCCTGAGCGATATTTAAGAGCGCCAGGGTAATAGCAGACTGCCCGCTTGAAACAGCTAAGGCTCCAACTCCCCCGTCAAGTAAAGCCATTCTCTTTTCTAAAACATCCGTTGTGGGGTTCATTAGGCGCGTATATATATTACCGAACTCCTTAAGGCCAAACAGATTTGCAGCATGTTCCGTGCTCTTGAATTGGTAAGACGTAGTTTGATATATGGGGACGGCTCGTGCACCGGTTGCGGGATCAGGCTCCTGTCCGCCGTGTAAAAGGATTGATTCTGCTTTCAATGTTTTGTCATTTTTACTCATTATTTCCTCCTATTTTTAAAATGCTTATTTTTTATTATCCCTCAAACAGTGGTAATTAACAATATTTTTTTAACCTGCATTGGAAAGGAAAACCAAGAATCAACCTTATCCTTATAAGCAAGAACAGAAAATACGCAGTATTTAAAATTACCGCTAAAAGTAACAGGCATATTTTTTATCTACCCTCCTTGTTGTATAATCAGCTCTTTAAGCCCGGATGTTTTTAAAAACACTTCTCTTCCCAACTCTTCGATTAATAATGCTAACCTTTGCCTCGGTTTAGCATTATCTTTAAAGAACCTTACAACTTTCTCAACTATTACCAGGACTTCGTCTTCGCTGAACAATCTATCCAGCTTAAAGCCTGTTCTGGGAGTACGGCCTCCGCAGCCTCCCAAATAAACCGCATAAGCAATACGCCGCTGGGATGATTTTAGATCCGCTTCTCCGTGAATGCCTATTTCACTGGCCTGCGGGCGGGTGCATGTATTAGGGCATCCGGAAATCGATATCTTAAATTTATGCGGCAAATCCATTGCACACCTTATGTTAAGCTCTTTCTCAATCCTGCCTGAAAGCGAAAAAGTATTAATAAGCGCGGATTTGCACCATTCTGTCCCCGGGCAGGTCGTTGTTGTCCTCAAGCGCGGCCCGGATGTCCCGGTATCTAAACTGGCTTTTTTTAATTCCGCCTCTACACTCTCAATATCCTCGAACCTGATGAAGGGGATTTCTAAGCCCTGCCTTGTCGTGGCATGTACAAAACCTTTGCCGAATTTAACGGCTATCTCGTTTATTTTATCTATCTGGTCTTTGGAATATACGCCATTAGACATACGGGTCCGTACGACAAAGAAACCATCCTGCCTCTGCCTAAGAAAACCTCGCCTCTTTAATCCATCGTAATCTATGTCCATCTACGCATTCTCCTTTTTCTTAACTCTTTTAGCGCCCATCTGGAAGCAGAAATGGTATCTTCGATATCTTTCTTGGAATGGGCAAATGAAATAAAATTGGCCTCAAATTCAGAAGGGGCAAAAAGCACTCCCTTTTTAAGCATAAGCTTATAAAACTCCCTGAATGTACTGCTATTTCTGAAGTTGAAACTAAACATACCGCCAAAATAAGGGATTCTTAAGTCAACTCCCTCGATACTGGCTATATCCTCAATATGGCTGGATAAAAAACGGGCCATCGTATCCAGCATCGGATATAGTCTTTTTAGTTTAGCCAGCGCGCTTAGGGAGCTAATGCCTGCCTGCATCACTATAGGATTGCCGGAAAATGTGGAAGCCTGATAAACCTTACCCTCCGGAGCAAGATTATCCATGATTTTAGCTGGGCCTGCATACGCTCCAATAGGAAGGCCTCCGCCAATTATCTTGCCAAGGCAGATCAAATCCGGCTTTATCCCAAAAGATTGCGCAACAGAACTAAAACTAAAACGAAAACCGGTGATAACTTCATCAAAAATCAAGACAGACCTATAAGCATCGGTTATACGCCTTAATTTTTGTAAAAAATTAATATCAGGTGGAATAACCCCATAATTTCCACCCACGGGTTCCACCAAAACCGCAGCGATCTTCACGCCGTGTTTCCTGAATATATTGTTCAAGGCATCCTCATCGCCTGCCTTGATGACAATAGTATCTTTTAAATAATTATCGGGTATGCCATTGCTAAAAGGTAATCTAAGAGTAGCCAAACCTGAGCCGCCTTTAGCAAGCAAATAATCAGCATGCCCATGATAAGAATTTGTGAATTTTACGACGATATCCCTCTTCGTAAAACCTCTTGCCAGCCTTACCGCCGACATTACCGCTTCGGTCCCGGAATTAACGAACCTCAGCTTTTCTGCGAAAGGAATTGCCTTCTTTATGATTCTTGCCAATTCTATTTCTCTGTCATTTGTGGTACCGAATCCAAAACCTTTATTAAGCGAATTTTTTACATCTCGTATAACCGGCTTATACTTGTGCCCCAGGATTATCGAGCCCCAATAAAGTAAATAATCTATATAACGCTTGCCCTTATAATCATATACCTTTGAACCGGCGCCACGCTTTATATATACCGGCTTTATCCCAATCTTATTAAAGCTGCGCACGGGGCTGTTAACTCCTCCGGCAAGAAACTCACCAGCTTTAGCCAGATATCTCATCTCTCTTAATAACTTTCTTTTAACCATTTTGCTGCGTCCTTGGCATGATACGTAATAATATAATCTGCTCCTGCACGCTTTATGGAAGAAAGTATTTCAGTAACTATTTTTCTTTCATCGCATATATTGCGCCTGGAAGCATATTTAACCATGGCATATTCTCCACTTACATTATAGGCAGCCAGCGATATCCTGTTTTTCGAGAAGCAATTAAGATTATCTTTCGCTTGCCTGATAATATCCAAATAGCTCAATGCAGGCTTGACCATAACCATATCTGCGCCTTCATTAATATCATCCTGTATCTCTTCTGCTGCTTTTTCATAATCAAGATAATCCAGTTGATAACTGCGCCTATCTCCAAAACGAGGAGCAGAATTTGCAGCTTCACGAAAAGGTCCGTAGAAATTTGAAGCGAATTTTGCAGAATATCCCATGACTTTTACCTTTGTAAACCCGGACCTATCCAGTGCGTTACGGATACTTAGAACCTGTTCCTTTGCCATAGCTGATGGGGCAACCCAATCTGCACCGGACTTAGCATGTGCTAAAGCGATCCTGCTTAATGCCTCCAAAGTCTTTTTATTATCTATACTGACTTGCGACCGAAGGCCTCCGACTTTATTCAGGCCGAGGGAGTCCCGAGCGGCTTGTGGTGAGCGTAATCGAACCGAGTCGAGGGATGCCCTTGTTATTCCGCAATGTCCATTCTCTGTATATGCACATAAGCAAACATCAGTAAATATTGTAATATTCCTGAATTTTTTCTTAATAGCCCGGACAGCTGTAGAGACAATATTATCTTCTTTATATCCCTGGCTTCCATAAATATCTTTTTTATCTGGAATCCCAAAGAGAAGAATCTTATTTATCCCCAGCTTGACCGTACTATCCAGCTCACTTAAAAGTTTATCTACGGAAAATCTATATACGCCCGGGAATAAATCAATAGCCTGCTTCCTTGATCTGCCTTCAATAACAAAATAAGGATAAATCAGGTCTTTAGTTTCGATATTTTTTGGGTATAAGTCTCTTGCCATATTTTACAACCTGTCCTATCACCAGCACTGCCGGAGGTTTCACAGAATATTCATAAGCCTTGTCAATTATATTTGATAAATTACCGGTGATTATCCTTTCGTCATTCGTTGTGGCTTTTTCAATGAAGGCGCACGGTGTAAGCTTGTCCCTGCCGGACTTTAAAACTGCCTTTACGATATTTTTTATATTTGCCACCCCCATTAAATACACAAGCGTATCGCATAAAGGCGCATCGAGATCTGCCTTATTGCTTTTCCTGCCTGCCAGAACAGCGACTGAAGAATACTTTCCTTTCCTTGATAGCGGTATCCCAAAACTTTCAGGTGCGGCAAAAGCCGAAGTGACCCCGGGTATAATCTCAAAATCTATTCCTTTCCTCTTTAGATATAAGGCCTCTTCTATCCCGCGACTGAAAAGAAAAGGATCGCCGCCTTTTAACCTTACGACAATCCTGCCATGCCTGGCTTTGTTATAAATAAGCCTATTAATACTGCCCTGTTCCATAATATGCAATCCGTCGGATTTACCGGCGCAGATTATCTCAGTCTTGCTCCTTGCGAATCTTAATAATGCCTTTGAGCTTAAAAAATCATACACGATAACCTCGGCATTCTTTATCGCCTCCAGCCCCTTTACGCTGATAAGTTTCCAGTCCCCGGGGCCTGCTCCGACAATATAAACCTTTCCTTTTCTAATTTGCATGCAGCCTCCCGAATAGTTCCAGTAAATCCCTTCTTGTTCTTAAGACCTGTATAGCCAGGCACCCCTGTAAAGGATTGGGTTTAATGATATTAGTTGGAATAACCTGCGCTATTTTATCCTGATAACCCAGGCGAAGCAGCGCTGCATGGGCTATGATAACAGCATCATAATTTCCTTCTTCCAGCTGTTTCAACCTTTCGTCGATGTTGCCACGTATATCCTTCGGCTTAAGGTCGCTTCGATATCCGATGATAGCCTGTTTACGCGAAAAACTGCTTGTGCCCACTATGGAGCCTCCTGGCAATTTATCCAAAGGCAAATTACCGCGCGAAACCAGGCAGTCGTATATACTAATCGATTTTGTTATCGCAGCAGTAACCAACTCTTTCGGAGGATTAACTTCTAAGTCCTTGGCGCTGTGTATTGCTGCATCAATCTTGCCTATTATTAATGCATTTTCTATCTCCCTTGTAAAAAAATCCGAACCCTCCCTTAAAAACAACGGAGTATTTTTATCAAGGTCTCCTGTTGTATCTATTGATACCTGTTTGAGCCTAACCTCAGGCAATAATGACTGTATTTCTTTGACCTGCTCTATTGCCAGCCGGCTTGGCCGGGAACCGGCTTTTATTACCTTAAGCATATGTCTTCTCCTGCCAATTGTAAGCTACTTCATCAATCAGCCGTTCAGCTAAACTGATTTTTCTGTTTAAGCGCCTATTGTGTTCCTCAAATTCGGCCTTTAAATCATCCTGGTTACGCAAGATAACATTTTTTAGCTTACTTACTTTCGGGTCTATATCCCTTGGTAAAGCCAGGTCATATATATATAAAGGAGAGGTGCGTTTTTCTATGCTACTGATAAAATGATCCTCTCTTAATACGAAATGCGGGCTGGCAGTTGCTGCTACCAACGCATCAACATCTAAAAGCAGATACGGTAAATCTGCGAAAGAGCTGACGCCACCTCTGCATTCACCTGCTAAATATCTTGCCTTGGATAAATTTTTATGCGCGACAAAACTGATGAAAATATTATCAAAAGGTAACCTGGAAAAAAGTTCGGCTACTTTACCGGTACCTAACAAAGCGATCTTGAATTTATCTTTTCGCATGGGCAACACTGATAATTGCCTGATAACCAAACCAGCGATATTATCCGCATGGCCGTATAATCCTGATTTTAACCTTATTTGGCCGGACAAAATAAGCGCCTCGGACAACAACTGCCGCAAAGCATAAGGAAGAGGCCCTTGCAAGCACCAAGATTCAAGCTGATCCAAAATTTGGGCCTCTCCCTTCAATTGTGATTCTAAGCCGGAAGCAAGGCGCAAAGCGTGTAAGAAAACTTCTTTTTCGCCCAGCTTATTGTACCCATTTTCGAAAAAGTTCCCGTAAGAAAAATGTAACCTCTTAACATCCTGCTCTGCCTGCGAAAGGCCTTCGGCAACACCATAAATTTCTATCCTATTGCAAGTAAAAATGACAGCAGCGCGGCCGCCAAAACCGTCCTTTAAGAAAGCCTCTAAAAGATGCCGCTTCTTATAAACTTCTTCCCGTTTCTCTAATGATGCGCTTCTGTAATCTACTCCTATAAGATAAAAATCCATTCCAATTCTCCTTCAAGAAATTCTTCAAATCCCGGGACAATACCGGATCCCTGCCATGTGTATACACGGCCACAATAGCCCTTGATGCAGATAATATTGCCGGCGAAATAAAGCTACTTAATTCAGGTTCATCTACGACATTTACCAAAATGTTTTCTTTTTTAGCCCATCTGCTTACTTTTTTGTTAACTACTGGATCAGATGTAGCCGCAACAATAATATCAGCGTTTTTAATATCCTGCGGCTTAACTACCCTGCGCCGCCAAACGATAGATCCGGATTCAAAATGCTTTTTTAATACTGGGGTTAAATCTGGTGCAACTACACGAATACGCACCCTAAACTTAAGCAAGGTCGTTATCTTGCGTTCTGCAATCTTGCCCCCCCCTATGACCAACGCACTCTTGCCCTTAATCTTTAGAGCTATGGGATAGTAAAATTCATTCATCGCCTTAGCCTCGGTTAAAATTCAAAATACTGGGTTACAGAAAAATACCTTTCTCCCGTATCAGGAAATATCGTGATTACCCTTTTATCTTTGCCCAGCTCCTGCGCTATCTTTAAAGCCGCAACCAGAGCGGCCCCAGAAGATGGGCCGCCGAATATTCCTTCTTTTTTGGCTAGTTGCCTTGTGGCATCGTAAGCCTCCTGATCGGTAACAGTGATAATTCTATCTATAATTTTCGTATTTAATATTTCCGGCACAAAACCGGCGCCTATTCCCTGAATTTTATGCTGGCCCTGTTTTCTCCCAGATAATACTGCGCTATTCTCCGGCTCAACGGCAACAATCTTAATCTTATTATTATGGTCTTTAAGCACTTCTCCGACTCCGGTAATCGTTCCTCCTGTACCAACGCCGGCGACAAAAGCATCCAACTTACCTTTAGTTTGAGAAAGTATTTCTTTGGCCGTAGTCTCGCGATGGACCTTAGGATTAGCAAGATGTTTAAACTGCTGCGGCGTATAGGCATTCGGAAGTCTTCGATACAATTCTTCAGCTTTCTTTATCGCCCCATCCATACCTTCATTACCCGGAGTTAAAACGACTTCGGCATTATACGCTTTTAAAATATACACCCTCTCCAGACTCATTGTATCGGGCATCGTCAAGATGCACCGGTATCCCTTGACCGCGCAGACCATAGCCAACCCAATCCCGGTATTGCCGCTAGTGGGTTCGATTACAACTGAACCAGGCTTTAATAAGCCTTTTTCTTCAGCATCTTCAATCATTGCCTTAGCAATCCTGTCTTTTACGCTACCGCCAGGGTTAAATGATTCAACCTTAGCCAACACCTGTGCCATCCCGGGCTCAATGATACGATTAAGCATGACTAAAGGTGTGCTGCCGATTGCACCTAAAATATTGGTATAAATATCATTTTCCTTGCTATGCATAATTCATTCTCCCTACTTTAACGTACACGATTATAAAAAATAAAATGTAAAATATAACTTAATAATGTCGTGGCAATCGGTATTAAAATCCATACCCACAATATTTTTTTTACGATTGACTTATTAAGGGTCGCTTTTAGTCCGTCTTTTACACAGCTGATTCCTAGCAAAGAAAACGTTGTGAATTGAACATACGGTGTCGGTAAACCCAAAAGAGAAGCAATAATAACAAAACTTGCTGTAATAAATGAAATTATCGTGGCAGAAATCTCTCCTATCGGAACAATCTCCCGGGAAACAGTATTAATAACCTTCTCTCCGGAAATATATGCTCCCACACCAAAAAGCGGCCCGGCTATTGCAAGTGCCAAAATAGGATTTATGGGCATCGATGCAGCTAAAGGAGCTATAACATTAGCGACATTGTTTGTGCCTATCCCGAATGCTGAATATATGTCTGTAATAATTATAAATTTCTTGAATTTATTCCTATGAATATAAAAATTCTCATAGAGTTTCAGATTCCCCGGTTTCGGAGGATATATTTGTTTCTTAATGAAAAGAGTAATGATGAATGACAGCGCAGAAAATATAACCGCAACAGCCAAAATGAGTATTATGGTCTGCCAGTTTACTTTCTTGTAAAATAAACCAGCTCCTAAGAAGCTGGCTACAGCAACAAACGATGTAGATTGCGGAACTTTCAATAAATTGCTCAAAAACATCATCACCCCGGCAGAAAATAAAATTAATAGCCCGGATACAGGATTAACCTGTTGTAGCGAGATTTTATTTACCAAAGTATAAACTACACGCGGGCCGATTAAAACCCCACCCAAAAAAACAAATATGCCGTATAGAAAAGCTGCTCTTTTCTTATTCAATAAGCGGCTGCCATATGAAGGCGCGAAAGAAACAGAAAATCCGCTCACCCCCATATTTAAAGCCAGAAAAACTGAGATTATTATTAACGCTAAACCAATAATACTCAAATTCCCCCTCCGTCAATATTTTTTAAAGGCCGTGTATGTATCCCGCACTCACCGCCGCATTTACTGGTACCGATCCATCTACCAGCACGTTCATTATCATCATTGGTTATCCTGGTGCAGGGAGCGCAACCAAGAGAACGATACCCTTCTGCATAAAGCGGGTTAACCGGAACTTGATAGAGCGCTAAATACTGCCAGACTTCCCGCTCTTTCCAGATTAATATCGGATTAAGTTTAATTAAATCTTTATCTCTTTCCTCAACTTCCTTAAAATCTGTACGGGTGCGCCCTTCCGTGCAGCGCAGACCTGTCACCCAGCACTTAACCCCCATCTCCTCTATCGCCCGTTTGACAGGCTCAACTTTCAGGATATCGCAGCATTTATCAGGATCAGTCTGGTACAATCGCTCCTGTATTTCTGAGTCATTTTTATAAACCTTTAACTCCGGGTAACGGGAAACTTCATCATTCATGAATTTAACGGTTTCAGCAGGCTTGAATCTAGTTGTGACGATAAACCCACGGATCTTAGGGTTTACTTTCTTAGCAAGATCCCAGACTGCTACCGAGTCCTTGCCCAGACTGTTAGCAACCACTAAAGCATCGCCGTAACGCGCATACGCCTGCCTTATAAGCTCCTTAGACCGCTCAACCTTTTCTTTAAAATTTAGCTTCTCCACTAAAACCTTCAAATCATCGTTGTTATTTAACAAGCTCACCTTACTTCTCCTTTCTGTTATTGATACATTATTATTATAATTAAGTTAGTAATCATTAAAACAATAAAAAAATACCCTACATTGGGTCTGATTTTGTAAATTAAATATAGTAAGTTAACTGCTCATTACGGACCTGTGCGGCTATCTGATCAAAAGTGATGTGCTTAAAATTTGTCGCTATCTGGTCGTTTATATCTCTCCATATTCGGAATATAATCTTTTCGGATTCTCTCATCTTGTTAAGTTTCTTCCTTGATGAAGAAGCCATAATGCTGTCATCTATAGCTGTTATTACATCGGCTAAGGCTATCTGTGAAGGAGGTTTGGTAAGATAATAACCTCCGGCTACCCCTCTTTCGCTGGTAACTAAGTTAGCATTCTTTAACCTGATGAATAACTGGGTCAAAAATTTCTTTGGTATCCCCTGGGCTTCAGAGATAGTTGCCAGTTGAATAGGCGATTTATCCCCATACCTTATTGCCAGTTCTAACACAGCCTTGTAAGCATATTCAACTTTTGCTGATAGCTTCATAAATTCTCCGAAACATTACTTATATAATCAAGTAGATAAAGTATATAACATTTTGTAAATTTGTCAAGTTTTTTTATATTTTTTTTGTATTGCCCAATTTAATATAACATCGGCCTGTTTTGCAGCTGCCACATTTACCCTCGGAGAACATGGCGGCAATATTTTACTTGCTTCTGATTCTAAATCACCGATCAGGTAAAAATTATCTCTCAATTTTCTGGTAACAACATCATCGCTCCTGCCCCATCCGGCAAGTCCCGAAGCGGAGACTAATAATTTTGACGAATTCATAAATGCCTGTGCCGCCATTTTCTTACAAGCCGCGCTATCAAATGCCTCAACTACTATTTGGCACCCCGAAAATATTGTTTTTATATTCTTCTCATCTATTCTATTGTTTTTAACTATGATCTCCAAATGCGGGTTTATTCTTAGCAGATTTGACTGCAAGGCCCTGGTTTTCTGCATTCCGACCTGTTCCATAAAGTAAAATTGCCTATTTAGGTTTTTAACAGCTACGACATCGAAATCACACAACACAAACTTCTTAAACCCGCTTCTCGCAAGATTAAAAGCACAATTTGATCCAAGCCCTCCGAGTCCGGCAATCCCGACCCTGACAGATTGTATTTTCCTCAATTTATGCGGCCCAAAATATCCTGCTAATTCTTTTTCGAATAAATTCATAATACCTGCCAATCCTTCATCACCGGCTGGTAACCTCTTTCACGGATCATATTCTTTACTTCACTAACACTGCTTTTATCAAGGATCTCAAATTGGCCCTCGGTCTTCTGTTTCTGAGAATAACCCCCCACTTCAGTCTTTGAGCCTGCTGACATACGCGTAACCCCAAGGCCGATTATATTACTCCTGAACTGAGAATTTTCACGGGTAGATATATTTATACCCAGCCTGGGTATAAACAACCTTAAAGCAAGCATTGCCTGGACAAGATCTTTATCGCTAACCTGGACAAAAGGCTTGAAACCGCCTATTTGCGGTTGTAGTCTCGGCAAAGAAACGCTAAATTCAACACTAGGGAATTTTCTCTGTAGATAGCTCGCGTGCAGGCCTGTAAAAAAAATATCCTTTCTAAATTCTGACAAGCCCAGCAATGCGCCTATGCTTACGCTTCTTATCCCGGCCATACAAGCTCTCTCCGGGGCATCCAAACGGTAAAGATAATCGCTTTTTGGCCCGCCTGAATGTAACTCCTGGTACCTTGTTCTATCATATGTCTCCTGGTAAATAGCCAGACCATCCGCTCCTGTATTAATAAGCTCCTTATACTCTGCAGATTCAAGCGGATATATTTCTATTGATATGGAAGTAAAATATTCTCTTAAGG
The DNA here is from genome assembly GCA_003598025.1 of Candidatus Omnitrophota bacterium. Lineage (NCBI taxonomy): Bacteria > Pseudomonadati > Candidatus Omnitrophota > Candidatus Omnitrophota bacterium. The sequence goes on along the minus strand of QZKH01000002.1, from coordinate 149,021 downwards.
TCTCTATACATTCGCTTATATAAGGAAGCGCGCTCATTTTCCTTGATTCACCGGTCAGAACAAGAATGTGCCGTATGCCGGTATCCCGGATTGCTTTGGCTTCGGTTCCCAGCTCATCCTTGCTTAGCCTCTTCCTTTTTATTTTATTGCGATTGCTGAATCCACAATACAAACATTCATTTTCACAATAATTGCTTAAATATAACGGCGCATAAAGACAGATGACCCTGCCGAAGTTTTTTATTGTTATATTCCTTGCCTTAACCGCTATTTGCTCAAGAAATCCAGTTGCAGCATCAGAAAGCAGGCATAGGAAATCCTCTTCTCTTAAAGAATCTTTATTTATAATTTTTGTTATTCTGTCATCTCTTACGTTAACAAAAAACCCCTCAAAATCAAAAGCCTTGTATTTTTCATAAATATCGTAAAATGAATTTTTTATCATACCCGGCTACCTTAAGAATCCTGTGAGGGGCGATGATGCCTGAGGATAATCTTTTTCACCTTCTAACCCGCAGAGATATGCAAATCTTCCGGCCTCAACAGCCTTAGAAAATGATCTTGCCGCCATGGCAGGATCATTTGCCGTTGCTATTGCAGTATTGACCAAAACAGCTGAACAACCCATCTCCATAGCTTCGGCTGCGGCAGAAGGCCTGCCTATACCGGCATCAACAATTACAGGTAAATCAATCTCTTCAATAAGTATCTTTATAATCTCTTTAGTGCGTAGGCCTTTATTTGTGCCGATGGGAGCGCCTAAGGGCATAATAGAAGAAGCTCCGGCATCAAGCAATCTTTTTGCATCCATCAAATCCGGATTAATATACGGCATAACGATAAAATTCTCTTTTGCTAATATGTGTGCTGCCTTAATGGTCTCGGCGTTGTCCGGGAGAAGAAATTTATTATCATTTATTATCTCTATCTTTATCCAGTCCCCGCAACCCGCGGCTCTTGCCAGATGTGCAATACGCACTGCCTCATCGGCATTTCTCGCCCCGGAAGTATTTGTCATAAGAATAGACCCTTTGGGAATATATTCCAGGATATTATCCTCTCTTGAGCTATCATCCACCCTTCTTAATGCAACAGTAATAACTTCCGCTGCAGAGCTTACAATCGCATCCTTCATTAAAGAATAGGACGGGAATTTCCCTGTGCCTAAGAAAAACCTGTTCTTTATTTTTCTGCCACCTATCATCAAATAATCATCCATCTCTGCTACCCTCCACCAACAAATGATATTATTTCCAGCGAATCACCCTCTTTTAAAACAGTCTTGGGCCAATCTTTGGGATCAATAATATCGCGGTTAAGCTCTATAACAATTGTTTTAGGATTAAATTTTTTGTCGCTGACTAAATCTGCAACTGTCAGATACCTGTTGCTTTCTGACTTCACACCGTTAATCTTTATAAACATACTCTCTCCCATAAAATAAAAAACCCCTATGCCAACGCCTAGGGGCTGAATTATATCTCAAGTATCCCTACGTCCCGATGTTACATTCGGGACGTTCCGGCTTACGCATAGCGTAACTTCGGAACGCTGGCATTATCCAGTTCCCCTTCGCTCACATATAACTGATCTTAACGGAGCTTCAGAGAAATCGCCTAATATGTTTATTGCAGGCGATTCAGGTTCATCGGGTAATCTGTTTATTTGACAGAACTCTCAGGCCGTTTAACGACCTCCCCGCATATTTTATTTAAGCACCTTATTTATATGTTGTCAATAATTCTCGCGTACTAAAACCTGCCCGACTTTTCCAGTATCTTTATCTTATTCCAGTTTCTTATAATCTGGTGCGTTGACTTGACTTTAACACCTGAAAACACATGGGGGTGCCTTCTTTTCAGCTTACTTATCAATGAAGCGACTACGTCTTCAATATCAAACCATCCCTCTTTAGAAGCAATCTGTGAATGAAACATGACTTGTAATAAAATATCACCCAGTTCTTCTTTTATGCACTGAGGCTTATTGCTCCTTAATGCTGCGATAAACTCCGCCGTTTCTTCTTTCAGATAAGGGATAAGTGATTTATGAGTCTGTTTTTTATCCCAGAGGCACCCTTTAGGCCCATGAAGGGTCTTAAATAACTCTTTAAGCTCATTAAACCTTGTTTTGCTTTTTCTTGCCATTGTTTATACTAAATACATGCGGAATTAATGCGTAGAAATTTAAAATTCATGCTGGGACAGATATTTAAAGACCCCGAGCGCTGCCTTAGAACCTTCCCCTGCTGCGATTATTATTTGTTTTTCAGGCACATCAGTTACATCGCCTGCAGCAAATATACCTGGGAGGTTTGTCTCATTAAAACAATTTATTTTTATTTCCCCATTTTTGTTTTTTTCGACCGTTTTTGCAAAATCAGAATTAGGTATGAGCCCGATTTCTACAAAAATCCCTTCCACCGGGATGTTTTTCTTATTACTACCGCTCTTAACTGTAATAGACTTGACCAGGTTTTCCCCTAACACTTCAAGCACCTGGCTATCATTTAAGATAGTCACGTTATTAGCGCTCTCTACTTTCTGTTTCATTATAGCGTCGCCGCTTAAAGAAGGCGCGATATTTATAATGTGGACACGCCTGGCTATATTCATCAGCTGCAAAACGGCATCCATAGCGGAATTCCCTCCGCCTATAACTGCCACATCTTTACCCGCAAATAGCGGGCCGTCACATGTAGCGCAATAAGTAAGCCCTTTATTCTTGTATTCTTTTTCTCCCGGGACGCCTAATTCCCTTGACCTCTTACCGGAAGCAATGATCGCACTTTTTGCTTTATAGGTTTCTTTTTGGGTCTTTACAAAAACTAGGTTGCCTTCTTTGCCTATCTCTATTGCCTCCTGGCCCTCTTCAAGGGCTATATCATATTTACGCATATGCTCTTCAAACTTGGCAGCTAATTCCGGGCCGGTAACAAATTGGTAGCCAGTATAATTCTCCACATCGCCGCTCCATGCTGCCTGCCCCCCGATATCCTTGCTTATTACCAATGTGCTTATTTTCTTACGTGCGGAATACACGCTTGCAGTTATGCCTGCGGGACCTGCCCCGATTATTATAACATCATAAAGCATATTAAATACCCAGGGATTGTTTTATCTTTTCTTTGTCAAATCCGACTATAATTTCGCCTTCTATGTCCAAGACAGGGACGCCCATCTGGCCTGATTTCTGCACCATCTCTTCAGCCGCCTGCTGGTCACTCGACACATCTATATTCTGGAAGTCTATATTATTGTCTTTGAGAAACTGTTTTGCCCTTATGCAATACGGGCAGGTAGGAGTGCTATAAACCGTAACGTGTTTACTCATTATTACGCTCCTTTCTTTAACTTATCTTTAAGGCTGATAAGGGTCTTGAGGTGCTCCTGCTCCTGCGAAATTAACGCATCAATAATGTCTAAATCCTTGCTAGTGACGGCTTTTTTCAAAGCTTCATATAACAGGATTGAATCTTTTTCAAAACCAATGCCGAGGTCAACTGCCTCTGTATCGCTATTTATTCCTTTAGCTAAAGACATACCCGTGTTATTCTCGGTAAAGACATACTGGGAAGCCAGTAATTTCATATAATCAATATATTCCTGCGCATAAATAGGCACAGGCTCCAATTTCGTAGTAGAAGCTAAAAGTTTTTTAAATACCTCAATGTGCTGTTCTTCCTGCTCTGCAAGGTATTTAAAGATCTCCTTAGCAGACAAATTTTTGGACTTATTGGCTAAACCTGCATAAAAATCCCTTCCGTTCCTCTCTATCTGTATACCCATTTCAATTACTTCGCTTCCTGCATATATACCCATGTTCTCTCCTCTATTTTAGGTTGTGTGGCGTAAGATCTATAACATCGTGTATAACCACCTCAATGACATACTCCGGTTTAGGAAGCAGCGCTTCCGGATGCAAGGGGTGCTCTTTCTTGCTGAGCATGTTTTTTATCACTCTTTGGCTTATCCTTGAAGCTAACTTGGCTTCCCAGGCCTTTACAACATGCGGCTGGCAATCCTGCATGTTTATTATCCTTGCCTGGCCCTTAATAGAGTAACCTTTAAATTTATGTTCGTCAACAGCCGTAATGGCTATATTAGGATTATTCTTAAGATTAACCATAGTCCTGGCCTTATAAAGGTCCAGAAGATAGACTTTGCTGTGCTCTCTTATTTCAATGATACCCTTACAGGAATTATGTAAAGTCCCGTTTTTATCGATTGTCGAAATAATCACAAAATTCTGGTTCTCGAAGAAATTTTTTATAGAATCTGTGATTTTGGCCATAGCTGTATCAGATATATTCTTTAAGCAGGCCTCTGAGGTTATCCTGCCGCTGAGATTTATCCGCACCTTTTTTGACGGGTAAGGCACCGTCGGGAATATCTTTTTTGTAAAACACCCCTAATGGTATGCTCGCATCGCGGTTATAATCCCATTCCCTGATTTTGTTTAATGCACTTGCGTAGTCAGAGTAATCGTGCTGGCTCAATTCATATGTTTTCTTATCATAATACTCGTACATATTATAGTAGGTAACACAGACTTGTAAAACATCAACAATAGAAAAACCTTTATGTAATATGGCTTCTTTGAACAGTTTTTTTAATAACTCCAAGCCGTGGGAAGTGCCGCGGGAAATAAATGTCGCTCCGGAAGCAAGCATCACCTCCAATGGATTTAAAGGAAGCTCTTTTGTGCCCTGCGGAGTAGAACGCCCTCTGTATCCAAGCGGGGAAGTAGGGGTGAATTGACCCGTAGTCAGACCGTAAACCCTGTTGTTATGGACGATGACCGTTATGTCTATATTTCTTTTAGCCGCAAATATTAAATGCTCTATTCCTTCTCCGTACGAATCGCCGTCACCGGAAAAAACTATTACCTTTAACTTATCGTTTGCAATCTTGATGCCTTCAGCCGGAGGTACAGCCCTGCCATGCAGGGAATAAAAACTATTCACATTAATATAATCTACTATCTTGGCATGACAGCCTATGCCCGATACCAGGACAAAATTTTCCAGAGTATGCCCTTCATCGACAAGAGAAGAAATCACATATTTTATGCTGTTTAGGATAGCAAAATTACCGCAGCCCGGGCACCAGGTATTTTGAGCATAAGTATTAAGTATTTTGGGGTCCATATCCTCTTTCTAAATAACCTTCTTTAATTCCTTCCTAAGCCCGTCGAGGCTAAAAGGCCTGCCGTCATATCTTAAAATCTTTACGTCTGGTTTTCTGCCAAAAGTCTCTATAAGCCTGCTTAACTGGGATGTGATATTGTTCTCTACGCATATCATTTTTTTTGCCCCTCTTATAGAAGCCGTAAACTCTTCTGCAGGAAAAGGCCAAAGCACTTTAGGATGTATCATCCTTAAATGCAATTCTTCAGCCAACTCTTTACAGACACCCTTATTTGATCCCCAGCATAACAAGACGGTATCTGAACCCTTATCCCCATATACACCTATGGTTTCATAGGTAGACAATTTTTTCGCTATGAGGCTTTCTTTGGACTGGCGTTTCTTTTGCATCGACTCTGTGATATCTGCCTTCTCCGTAGTAATGCCATATTCATCATGCTCATAGCTATTAACTTTTATAACCGCGCCTTTCTGGCCCGGAAAACTTAAGCCAGATACAGGATTATCTGAATTAAAATACCTTTTGTATTCTCCGTTTCTATCCCACAATACCGGTTCATACTCGTTTACCTTAGGTATAAGATTTATATCGAAGTTATAACTGCTTTCGCTAAGCATCTTATCGGAAAGAACAATAGCCGGTATCTGAAATTCCCATGCCAAATTCAAGGCTAATGCTGACCAGTAAAATGCCTCCTCTGTATCTCCAGGAGCCAATACCACTCTTGGAAACTCACCGTGCCCTGCATTGATTGCAAAATGTACTTCCGTTTGCCCCGTATAAGTAGGCAGGCCAGTGCTCGGGCCGGTCCTTTGGCCGAGAATAACCACTACAGGCAGCTCAGCTATACCGCTGAAGCTTAAGCCTTCAGTCATCAAACAAAATCCCCCCCCAGAAGTGCCTACCGCAACTTTTTTACCTGCATACGCAAAACCGCAAGCCATAAGCATAACGGATATTTCACTTTCCGGATGCATGACATCCAGAGAGAAATCTCCGGATTTTGCTGCGAGAAAATGTAATATACCTGAAGACGGCGTCATCGGATAAGCTAAATAAGCATCAAGCCCTCCCCTTATCAAGCCCATTCCAATGGCCTCATTGCCAGTTAAAACGGGGAGTGTTTCATTTTTATCTGTCTTTATTCCGGTCAGTTCTTCAGCTAATTCATATCCTTTAAGAGCAATTTTTAGGTTAATATCTCCTTTACCTGAAAATTCCTCCTGCAACACCCCCTCCAGAAGCTCCTTACTTATACTTAAAGCCTTGCACAAAATCCCTAACATGCATGTATTGCGCATTATAGGCTCGCCATTTTCTTTTTTGACAACTTCATCAAGGTTAAACCCATACATACCGGCAGAAGCGGTCTTTACATTGTCTGAATTATAAATAACTATGCCATCCCCGTTTAATCTTTCCTTATGCAAATCGAATGTCTCCTGGTTTATGGCAAGAAGCACATCAATATTATCCTTATGGCAGGAGATCCTTTTAGCTGACGCTCTTATTATAGAGAAAGTATGCCCCCCTCTTATAATAGAGGGATAATCCCTATAGATATAAACATACAGCCCCAGCCTGTTGATTATTTTAGCGATTATAAGCCCGGCCTTGTCTATGCCATCTCCGGCCTTACCGCCGATCAAAATGGAAAAATCTTTATCCTCTATGTTTTTATTAAATGCTTTCATTGGGTACCAATATTCTGCAGATTATATTTAATCGCAATCCTATCCAACAATCAATTGTTTACTATTCTGCCACAGCCCGTGGATATTGCAGTACGATATCGTATAGATCAACCCGGATTTATCTGTCTTCATAACAATGGTTGCTTCGGGATTACTATAGACTGTACTTGTATTCGGGCCCTGGATGGATTCGCCATGTGTGGAAAAATAGCATTCTCCTATCTGGTAAGGGAACTTCTCCCCCTCAGGGAGAAAATATACTTTTATCCAGGCTATGTGGTGCTCGGTAGTATTGGGATGGGCTATCTCCTTGCCTACGCTTACGGAAATCTTAAGGCTTTCGCCTTTTTTTACTTTATCCTGAGCTTCGATAACGGGAACATGCTTCTCTTTTTTCCAATCTGCTGTCTGCAGTAAATCCTTAAATTCAGCCATCACTTCCCTCCTTTTTAAATGGTATTATGCATTTAGCCCATCGATGAGGTTAGCCATAATGAAATCATTATCAGTCAAACCGCCTGCCGCATGTGTAGTAAGGCTTATCTTAAGCCTGTTGTAATTAAGGCTCATGTTCGGATGGTGGCCCTGGTCTTCTGCAAGTACGGCTACTAAATCCAGAAAATATTTAGACTCAATAAAATCATTGAACTTAAATTCTTTAACGATTTTTTTATCCTCTAAAAGCTGCCATCCTTTTATCTGAGATAACAACTCATTAACTTTAGCAAGGGGCAAAGACTGGCCTCCGACTTCGCAGGGTACACATTTATTTTTCAGGACGTTTCCTTTAGCTGGCGATTGCGGACTTGCCAGAACTTCTTTTAAAGACCCGAGCGCATCATTAAAATTTACCGCACTGGTAAGCTCTTCCGTCAGCTGGAAATAACGTAAAATATCAGTTTTGTCTATTATTGCCACTCCCCTGGCTAGCAGATTAAGCTCTTTAATCAAAACCCCATAATTTATCCCGAAAGAGGAAAATCTGTAGTCGGAGAGGACCTGGATATTATTGATATCATTTGATGAGCAAAATCTTTTCTGCGCAAAAGGCAGATCCTTGCTTATTGCTAAAATAATTATATCACCGGATAGATTTAATGCCTGTTTATTAAACTCTTTTACCTGTAAATCGCATACCGGCGTGTCAAGGGAAGGGAAGAAAGTTACAACTTTTATTTTGTCATTAAAGCCTGATAGGTTTACTTCATTGAGGTCCTGGGAAGTAACCCTAAAAAAAGGGGCAGGGTCACCTATTTTTATTGCCCTGCCAACAAGATTAAAAGTATTTCCTTTAATAGTGATTTTTTTAGCCATTTTTTTATTATTATTCCGGAGGAGACACGCATTCTGCCTCCTCAAAATATCCTTCTCTTCTTATTTCTTCTTCTTAGCTTTCTTTCTGGGTTTACATTTACCGCAACTCATAAACCACCTCCTCCTTAGCTTTTATCTGCAAGCGCCTTTATTATACCACTTCTCAAACAATAAAAGCAATTCTTTAAGAACGTCTGTTCTTTCTATGGGCTATTTTCCTTTTTGCCCTGCTGGTACAACATAGTACGGGAGCATATAAACACCCGCAACCAATATCAATCTCTTGAAAGCCGCACACCATACAACCATCTTTTCTTGTCATCATATGCCACCTCCTTAATAAACAGCTTCAACATGCAGAACATGCTTGGCAAGATTGCCCTTCTCTTTTAAACCTTTGGCCCTCCAAGGGCATCCCGCCTTCTTTATAATCCTTGAGCCCTCCTTTATAGTCTAAAACATTCTTATAACCCATTGACATCAACTTTTCCGCAGCCTTAGTGCTTGCCTGGCATTCAAAACTGGCACAGTAAACCACAATCAAATCATCTCTTTTAAGCAATTTGCTGGCTTTTTGCTCTAATTCATTTAAAGGCAAGGAGATAGCTCCTTTTATATGCTCGTCATCAAAGTGTTCTTTAACCAGGACATCTACCAATTTAAACCGCACACCTGATTCAATCATACCTTTTAATTCATCTCTGGTTATCTTTCTTACCATTATACTCCTCCTTTTCTTCTTTTAATTTAGATGCCCGGAAATATATAAAGTTTCATTTTTTTGCTAGAAAATCCTGCATTGCGGTAAGCAGTTCTTTAGGCAAGTCCTTACATTGTAATGCGTGAGTTATAAGTAAGGCTTTTTTATAAGTCAAAAGGAATTTTTCACAGGCCGGACAACTGGCGATATGTTTCTGGAATTTATTACTCAACCCGGGTTCAATCCTGCCTTCTATGTAGCCATATATAAAATCAATGGCTCTATCACATTTTTTGACCGCTCTTTGTTTATTTACGTCGCGGGATTTAAGATAATCGGTAATGCCTGCCCTTATCAGGAGATGCGCCCTATGCAACCTTGTCTTAAAAGAATTGCCTTTTAACCCTAATATGAAAGCTGCATCCTTTATGGGGATATCTTCAATGTCATGCAAAAGGAACGCTAGCCGGTATTTTATCGGTAAACTTTCGACTATATCATCGATCTTATCTTTAAGCTCCCTGTTTAATAAATGACGCAATGATGATTTTGACCAATCTATGTAAAGCGGCCTTGCCGGAAATTCTTTGAAAAATGAATCTTTGGCTATTCCGTACCGCCTTTTCCTGCTCCTTATGAACATAAGGCCTTCATTATATGCTACCCTATATATCCAGGTAGAAAGCCGGGACCTATTCTTGAAAGTTGCTAATTTTTCGATGATTTTGATGAAAGTGTTCTGTAAAATGTCCTGCGCATCCTGAGGGTTTCTTGATATGCTAAGCGCAAGCCTGTATATCTTATTTTTATACTGGCCAAATATCTGTTCGGGGGATAATTCGGTTGGGTTTTTAACCGCATTTATCATTTCTACATCTTGTTTATCATTTTTTCCAAAAGCTCTTTATGCCTTTCTTCTTCTTTTATAATTAACGCTAAAGTATCCTTTGTACCTGGAGAGCCAATATGGGCTTTTACCGCATTATAAAACCGTATTGAATTATTTTCAATTAAAAGCCCGAGCTCAAATGCCTTTTTTGGTTCAGTTATAATCTGATTTAATTCTTTTATGCTTGCATACGGCTGGAATATGCCGTAATCAACACTGGTCAGAAGGTCATTCTCATCGGAATTATCTTCGTGCCCCTGCCTGAAGCTAAACAAGGCTTCTTCAAATATTTTTAAATGCTTGGCCTCTTCGCCGACCAGAAAATTTAAAGAACTATCTATATCTTCGGAGAAGCCTTTTTCTAATAACTTTTTGTAGAAATCTTTGCCATCCTGCTCTATCTTTAAGGCGATTTTGTAGGCTTCAGGTTCACTAAAATCAGTAATTATAAGCTTGCCATTTCTTTCCTGGAGATGCATATCTATCCCTTATATTTTCTCAAACATATCTTTGCCTACCCCGCATTCCGGGCAGACCCAAGAATCAGGCAGGTCCTGAAATTTTGTCCCGGCAGGTTGCCCGTTATCAGGGTCGCCTTTTGCCGGATCATAAATATAGCCGCAAACCGTACACTTATATCTATCCATGATGGGCCTCCTTTTTGATTAAACATTCGAATTGAATATTTGTATGGCTTATATGAAATTTTTCCTTCACCAAATTATTAATATGCTTAAGTAATTCATTGGCCTGGCTGATACTACAATCTTCAATAACCACATGAGCCGTAAGGGCATACATAGAAGATGAAATTGTCCAGGCATGTACATGGTGGACTTCATAGACTCCCTTTATCTCCGATTTTAAAGCAGCGATTACCGCGTCTATATCCAAATGCTTGGGAGCCGATTCTAAGAGAATATTGCCCGAATCGATAAGCAGCTTAACCGCCCAGATTATGATTAAAAGACATATAAATAAAGAAAGAATGGGATCGACTATATAATTACCGGTGTAAAAAATAATGATGCCCGCAGCTACTACCGCGACACTCGAAATCATATCCCCTATTTCATGGAGCAAGGCGCTTCTTATGTTAAGATCATGATTGCTGACTTTTGCCAACAAGAAAGTACTGGTCCCGTTGATTGCCAGACCTATAACGGCGACCAGAAGCATTTCAGATATTTTTATTGGTTCGGGAGAAATAAACCTTAGGATGGCTTCGTAAATAAGATAAAACGATATCAGGATCAAGACTATGCCGTTTATAAATGCAGCTAAGACCTCTGCCCTGTAATAGCCATAAGTACGTTTTTTAGTAGCCGGCCGGCCGGATAAAAGCAGAGCGAAATAACTCATCCCCAAAGCAAACATATGGGTAAGCATATGCCCGGCATCGGAAATAAGGGCAAGGCTATTGGACATGAAACCACCGATAATTTCAATGACCATGCCCAGTCCGGTAAATGCTATCGCCAGCCTCAGGCGGGATATCTTTACAATCCGGTTATGATGTGTATGTTCTAAACTCATAATCTTAAAACTTGACCAGCTTGCTGAAATTTACGCCAAAATTGTAGCAGTCTTTTAAAGCCTTGTTATCAGGTACATATTGGATTGATAAAGAAGGTTGGTTTATATTCAGGCCTGTCTCTTTTATAACTCCTTCAATCTCTTTTACCGCGCCTCCTGCCCAGCCATAAGAACCAAAAACTGAAACCAGCCTGTTCTTAGGCTTCAGGCCCTTTACGAATTCCATGAATCCCGCCATTGTCGGGAGCATATCATTATCATGCGTGGAAGAACCAAACAAATAGCCCCGGCTCTCCATCATTTCTTTTGTCATCTCCGTCCTGTCAGAGACTGCAACATCGAAAATCTTGACCTTAACACCTGAATCCATAAGCCCCTGCGATATGGCCCTTGCCATTTTCTCAGTTGAGCCCCACATAGTCTCATAGATGATTACAACCTTGGGCTCTGATTCATTTTTAGACCATTTTTTATAAGCATTTATTATTTTGGCTGGGTCCCTACGCCATACTATCCCGTGGCTAGGAGCAATTGTCTTAATCGGGATATCCATTTTCTCAATCTCCTCTATTTTCTTGGAGATTATTGCACTCAACGGCCAAAGAATATTTGAGTAATATTTTACAGCTTCATCCATAAGTTCGCATTGGTCAACCTGATCATCAAATCTTTGGCTGGTTGCATAGTGCTGTCCGAATGCATCGTTAGGCATAAGCAGGGCGTCCTGCCGGCAATATGTAAACATGCTATCCGGCCAATGGATCATGGGGGCCTCGATAAAAGACAGTGTTTTTTCTCCCAGCTTAAGGATATCCCCGGTTTTTACGACATTAAAATTCCAATTTTCATAATAATGCTTATATAATCCTTCTTTACATTTCTGGGAGCAAAATATTCTTGCGTTAGGACAAATCTTAATCACCTCGGGTAATGCCCCCGTATGGTCAGCTTCAAGGTGATTTACAATAATGTAGTCTATTTTCTCAGGCGAAACAATCTCGCTTATGTTATTAATCAGTTCCCCTGAAAATGAACCTAAGACCCCGTCTACAAGGGTAACTTTATCATCGATTATAAGATAAGAATTATAAGTCGTGCCCCTGCTTGTTGAATAAGTGTGCCCGTGAAAAGAACGCATATTCCAATCAAGCACCCCTACCGAATAAATATTCTTTGCTATCTCTGTCTTCATATTACACCTCCGCCTATCCTGTCCCATTATAACAGCGGGCTGATAATAGTCAAAGGGTATAGCATATTAGTTCATAGTTCATAGTTCATAGTTCATAGTTCGTGGTTCATGGAAGGTTATTTAAAAACACTATTTATTTAATACGGCTAACTAACCGCCTGGGATAAATTTACTATACCGCCACTACTTCTTTAATCTCAGGGATTTCCTTTTTTAACAGCCTCTCAACCCCCATTTTTAAAGTCATCTGGCTCATGGGACAGCTTCCGCATGCACCTTTAAGCCTGACCTTAACGACATTTTCCGGCGTAACCTCAACCAACTCCACATCCCCTCCGTCAGCCTGAAGCATAGGCCGGATTTTTGTCAAAACATCTAAAACTTTTTCTTTCATAGATTACTCCTTTTTAAGTTAACGTAAGTATCGTTGGCTAACCTTTTGCCTGTTTCCGTCAGAAATACCCTATCGATAATCCGGATCAGTTTTTGCCTGTCTTTAATATCATACTCGTCTTTTAAATTTACCAGCCAATCAGCATCATATAAGACTTTAAAATTCTCAGTATTAACTATGCCCGGGGAATGATGATGTGCAATAATCTGGCAAATTTCATCAATATCGCTTTTTTTGACCCCCAATTTATTAAGTATGGCCTCTGCGATTGCAGGCCCTTCTATCTCCTGGTAATGCCCCGAGGTTGAGCCGTATTTCTCCTGAGCCCGCTTAATCCCTATATCATGCAATAGGCTAGCGGGTATAACGATATGCCAATCTGCTTTATGTTCCTTGAGGATCATTTCAGCAAATCCCATAACATTCCTTGCGTGCCTTATCCTCTTTGTATCATCTCCGAAATAACGCTCCATCTCTTCGACTATCCCCTGTTTTAAGGATGCTGCCTTGCCCTGAATATAATTTTTATAAACTTTATCTCCGACGCAGAAACGGGCTTCTTTACACCAGTCAAGGCATGTGTTTCCGGAAAATTTGCGTAATACAATATTTCCGCAAGACGGGCATTTAGCCTTGGCTTCATCGCTCCAGATCTCAATTTCAGCATTACACCTGGAACACTTTAGGTCTTCGGGCTTTGGCTGCTTGAACGGCCCTGAACCAGGACACCCAAGCATCATCTTAGCCTCTCTCCGCTTATACTTATGACAGCTTCTTTAAAAGGTATTGCTTTACCTGATTTCTCTATCGCCGATTGTATTATATTAACCAAACCAAAACAGCAAGGCACTTCCATATGGGCATAAGTAACTGATTTTATATCGTTATTGGCAAAAACCTGTTCCAGTTTATTCTGATATATTGAAACATCGTCAAGTTTGGGGCAGCCCACGAGCAAAGTTTTGCCTTTCAAAAGGTCGCGATGAAAATCAGCATAAGCAAAAGGAACGCAATCGGCAGCTATCAGAAGATCGCAATTATTCAAATAAGGCGCATAGCTGGGCACAAGCATAAGCTGCACCGGCCACTGGCCAAGTTCAGACTCCTGCTTTGCCGCAGAGCTTACATCGTGTTCTGTTTTTTTCTTTTTGCGCAAATCCATCATCCTTGAGCCAGGACAACCAGATGGCCCGTGGCCAGCGGGGCCGCATTTCTTATCTACAGGGATATTGATGTTGTGTTCCTTCAAGAAAGCCAAAGCCTGGTTATAATAATTTACCTCGCCATGAGCTTTTAAATGATGGAGGTGGGCTTTTATTACATTCGGGCCTTGCTTTACGATATTTTCCATCACTTTATCCTCGTCGTAGGCCTGGGCTTCCCTCTCCTCTATAGTTATAGCTCCCTCGGGGCAATGGCCGATACATGCGCCTAAACCGTCACAAAACAAATCGCTTATGAGGCGCGCCTTACCATCAATTATCTGTATAGCGCCCTCAGGGCAATTCGGTATGCACAGGCCGCACCCAGTACATTTATTTTCATCAATTTTTATTATTTTCCTTTTCTGCATAGTTTCCCCCGTATTTTATTTAGCCGCCAGCATAGCTTCTATATCTTTTTCCGGAGTACTGATGGGCTTAATATCGAATTTCTCAACCAGCACCTTTAAAACAGCAGGAGAAATGAAAGCTGGCAGGTTCGGTCCCAGCCTTATATTTTTTACTCCAAGATATAACAAAGCTAAAAGCACGCATACTGCCTTTTGTTCATACCATGCTATATCAAACGAAACCGGCAGTTCATTTATATCTTTAACTTTGAATACCTTTGCCAGCTCCTGGGCGATCACAACCAGAGAATAGGAATCATTGCACTGGCCGGCGTCTATAACTCTGGGTATTCCCCCTATATCTCCGAGATCCAGCATATTATATCTGTATTTGGCGCATCCTGCGGTCAATATCACCGCATCTTCCGGAAGTTGCCTTGCTACCTCACTGAAATAATTCCTCTCCTTGTGCCTTCCGTCACAACCAGCCATTACCACAAATCTCTTTATACTCCCTGATTTAACAGCATCTACTATCTTTGCTGCGACTTTGATAGCAGATACGTGGGCAAAACCGATTGTAATATATTTACCTGGGGTTTCTTCAAGGCCACCCAGGGCAAGCGCCTTCTCAATTACAGCAGAAAAATCTTTTTGAGCGCTGCCTACCCTGTCCTTAATATGCTGGACTTGCGGCCATGCGACTAAGCCTGTGGTAAACATCCTGTCTCTGTAAGAATCTTTTGGCCTCTGGAGGCAATTGGTAGTCATTACTATAGCCCCGTTAAATGCCTCGAATTCTTTTTGCTGGTTATACCAGGAAGTACCGTAATTACCTACAAGATTGCTATACTTCTTTAATTTCGGATATGCATTTGCAGGCAACATCTCACCATGAGTATAAACATTTATACCGGTTCCTTGCGTCTGTTTAAGTATCTCTTCCAAATCCAACAGATCATGTCCGCTAACAAGTATCGCCGGGCCTTCTTTAGTGCCGGTAAATACCTGGGTTATTTCAGGATTACCATAGGCAGACGTATTAGCGTTATCTAAAAGTGCCATTGTTTTAACTGCATATTCACCGGCTTTCATAACTAAGCCGACTAGCTCCTGGGCCCCTAAGGTATTATCAAGCGTAGCAGCAAGCCCCTCTTCGACAAAAGCCAGTATATCGTTATCTTCTTTACCTAATATATATGCATGGTCTGCATATGCAGCTATCCCTTTAAGCCCGTAAACTAATAATTCTCTTAATGAACGTATATCTTCATTGGCCTCAGATAATATACTTACGCTTATTGCCTTTGTGTAAAGGCTGTCTACGCTGCCATCCCAATGCCAGATACAAGCATCCGGGAGCTTCCCTTCAAAGCCTTTGTTTGCGTTCTTAGCTTTATATGCCCCGAAAAACATATTCTTTATATCATCCCTGTAATAGAACGCTTTTTTTATCAATTCAATCATTCTATCTTGGTCAAAATTAACGTTTGTGACAGTCGAAAACAGCGATTCAATTACAAATAAGTCTACCTCTGCATTGTTTACGCCTAATTCCCTTGCCTTATTTGCATATACAGATATACCTTTAGCAAGATAAATAAGAAGGTCCTGTAAATTAGCTACTACATGGGTTTTCCCGCAGATGCCTTCGATTGTGCATCCTTTGCCGTTTACAGTCTCCTCACATTGATAGCAAAACATTTTATTACTCATTTCTTAACTCCTTTTCTAGATTAATGACTTTACAGTTATAGAACTTAGCTCCTTAGCAACAATCTTTTCAATACCATCGATCTTACGCCTTAGAGAACAGGCGCCCTTATTAGGGCATATTCTTTTTTTCAGTATGCACTCATTTAATTTAAGAGAATTCTGAAATATCTTTATTAAATCGGTAATTAATATCTTATCTGGAGGTTTTGCCAAAGAGAATCCGCCTCCTTTACCTTTAAAAGAATACAAAATACCCTTTTTGTGCAGTATCTGCAGGATCTTCCTCAAAAATGGCCTGGGGACATCAAGCTCCCTGACTAATTCCGGAACAGGAACAACTTTATTATCCATTCTTGCTATAAAACAAAGCGCCCTTACCGCATAATCCGTATCTCTGGTTAATAATTTCATATTTTCCTTTTTATTTATCAGGGGTTAAATGGGCAGCACTCAGATTGATCCCGAGTGTCATCCGGCAGGCAAATGCGAGCCGGGCGATTTAACGTCATACCCAGGACAAAATACTACAACCTTCTTTGCAGTGAGCTACCGGCCGAAGCATATACCTGATAGTTATATCCATATTACCTCCTTTCTCGTTAAATGATACCATAATGGTATCATTTGTCAAGAAAAAAATTTATCTTTTTTACGGTCCTATTTTGTTTTTAAATAGGCTATGCTTTAACAAATATACTATTTGATTATATCTGCGGTTAATTCCAATTCAAACTGAGGAGTTAAAGGGTCGTTACTGTTTATAAAAATATATCTTATGAGCTTGCCCCTGCTTACGCTCGGATGTGTCAAATCAAATATTATCATCAAATCTGCAGAGCTTCCCGGCTCAATGGTTACACCTAAGTCTACTGCTGAACCCCCCACTCCAAAATAGGGAGTGACTGAATCTCTTGATTTAAGCGCAACACTTACGCAAGGACATGATGTCTTTATGTTTGAGATTCTTAAAGCAGCATTGCCTTCATTGACCAGCTTGTAGCTGCTTTTATAAAGTTTATTTTTCTTTTTACTGATAGCCCCTAAATTAACTGTCCCATTTTCGACAGCTATCTTGGGGGACATACCTTTCATTTCTTTAATCAGCCTTTTTTCAACCTGTTGTTTTATTTGAGGGTCAGTAATTATCTTCAACGAGAAACGTTTAGCTAACCTATAAAAAATCTCTTCTGGCCTAAATCCATCCGCAATAAGCTTGTCTGCATATGGTTTTATTTCATTAGCCTCAGCGCAAGTGCACTTTTCAAAAGATACAGCGCAATTACAACACTTTAATTTTGAATAGATCTCCTTTTTAAGCCCAGACTGATCTTTAGCAAAAGAAATGACAGTAACAACTAATAGCATAATAATGCTTAGAAGTATGGATTTATTTAACAAACTGATTCTCTTAGCCATATAACTGTGTTTTTAGTGTTGGTGTCCCTTATGGGTGTCTGAATCCGGCTTTGTAACTTTGTTCTCTTCTTTGAGAGCTGCTTTTTCCTCTTCCTCTATCTTTTTAATATATTTTTCCGGGTCTTTTTTGAATTCTTCAACGCAAGAAGCGCAACAAAAATTGTAAATCTTACCCTTGTATTCATATGTTGCTTTGAATTCTTCAATTATCTTCTCCCCGCTTACAGGGCAAATCTTATTTCCCACATTCTCGGCCTTACTTTGTTCTGCTTGCTCCATCATATTCTTATGCATATCTGCGTGCTCGTGCATTTGTGCAAATACCAAAGAAACCGATGCAAAAACTACAGCTAAACTTAGAAAATAAATCCTTGCCATATACATCTTACCTCCTTTTTAAGGTTTAGATAGTAAAGGTTTTGCTTTCGCTATCTTTCTTTCTTCGCGCCATGAATATAAAACCGGAACTATAAACCAGGTAACCATCTCAAAAACCATCCCGCCTATGGAAGGTATAGCCATGGGCTGCATAACTTCCGCGCCTGTTCCTTTTAAGAACATAATCGGTAGAAGCGCAACAATAGTAGTCATAGTTGTGAGAAACGCCGGCCTGATCCTACCTAAACCTGCATGGACAGTCGCCTCAACAACGTCCTGCCTGTTTTTTATCTTATCTTTCCTCTCTCCAAATACGTCGTCAAGATACGTTGTAATCAATACTCCATCGTCAACAGCGATCCCGAATAGTGCGATAAAACCTACCCATACAGCAACTGAAAAATTAAATCCTGAAAATGCCAAAAGCCATATCCCACCGGCCAATGTCACAGGAACAGCCGTAAAAATAAATACCGACTTTATTATGGAACGGAAATTCATATAAATCAGCATAAAGTTTATTAACAGGCTGACCGGTAAAAGCACGGCTATCTTTTTCTTGGCCCGGACTTGATTTTCAAATTGGCCTGACCATTGAATAAAATACCCTGCAGGCAATTTTACTTTTTCAGATACGATTTTAGACGCATCTTCGACAAATGTAACCATATCTTTGCCGCGGACATTCATCAAGACATAGGCGCGCAAAAGCCCGTTCTCCGAATTAATCATTGCCGGACCGGTAACAAAATATATATCAACCAGCTGGCTGATCGGGATTTGAGCACCATCTTTTGTTGATACCAGGACCCTTCTTAAGGCATCTATATTATCTCTCAGCTCCCTGGCATAGCGTACGCGAACAGGGTAACGCTCCCTACCTTCAACAGTAGTAGTGAGATTTTCACCGCCTATGGCCATCTCTATAACATCCTGAACTTCGCGTATGGATATGCCATAACGGGCTAATTGCTCTCTTTTGATTTTAAACTCTATATAGGGCTTACCTACAATCTTTTCTGAATATAAATCTACGGCTCCAGGTACAGCCCTGAGGACTTTCTCTATCTCTGTTGCAATCTCCTCAATTTTTTTGAGGTCAGGCCCAAAAACCTTTACACCTACAGAGGTCCTGATACCCGTAGCTAACATATCAATACGGTTAACAATAGGCTGTGTCCAGATATTCGATACCCCGGGGATTTGTAAGGCAGCATCCATCTGGCGGATAAGTTTTTCCTTTGTCATACCCTTACGCCAATCTTTTTTCGGCTTTAGAGTAATTATGGTCTCAAACATTTCAACCGGAGCAGGGTCAGTCGCAGATTCTGCCCGGCCGACCTTGCCTACTACCAATTCTACCTCCGGGAATGATTTTATTATCTTGTCCTGTATCTGGATTACGCGGATTGCTTCGGTCAAGGATACTGAAGGATGCATTACCGGCATGAACAGGATCGAACCCTCATCAAATGGAGGCATGAACTCACGCCCTATGCGAGGTGAAAACCAGAACCAGCCCAGGCTTATAACCACGACTAAAACAGAGGCGATTACTGATTTTGTCTTCTTAGGCAGAATAAATACCAGTAACGCTACAACAATAAGCAGGAAAACAGCCAAAGAAGTAATATCTTTTGGCAATATAAAAGGTATGCTGGTTATAAGTAAAACTGCCGGTATGAGTAAGAAAGTAACCCTGTGATTCAAACACCAACGCAAGACTTTCTCATAGTTCCTCTGTAGTATCTTCACCAATATGTTTTCCTCCGGGGCCCGCAATCTTCCTTTTAGAAGATACATGCAAAGGACCGGAGTCAAGGTAAGTGCAACTGTAACAGAGGCCAAAAGGGTAAAAGTCTTAGTATATGCAAGTGGTTTAAAGAGTTTTCCTTCCTGGGCTTCGAGTGCAAATACAGCAAGGAATGATACTACCGTAGTAAGTATTGCCGTGATAACCGCAGAACCTACCTCTGAAGATGCCTTAAATACTACATCCAGCCTGGACTTTACCCCTTTCTTAATATCATCGCTATATTCGATTAAACGCCGGTAAATATTTTCGGTCATAACAATACCCATATCTACCAGTGTTCCTATCGCAATCGCAATACCGGATAAAGATGTAATATTAGAATCTACTTTTAAATAGTACATCGCAATAAATGCTATCAAAACCGAGAACGGCAAAGTAATGCTAATGATTACGCCTGCCCAGATATGAGCCAGGAACGGCACGACTACTGCCATGGTAATAATAATTTCCAAGATGAGGGCTTCGCGAAGAGTCCCTATAGTGCGATGGATCAGGTCTGTCCGGTCGTAAAAGGGAACTATTTTTACTCCTTCGGGTAAACCTTTCTGCAGTTCCTTTATGGCTTCTTTTACACGATGGATAACCTGCATTGCGTTTTCCCCGTAACGCATAATGACCACGCCACCGACTGCCTCTTGGCCATCTTTATCCAGCGCTCCTCTTCGGAATTCAGGCCCAAGCTGAACATTGGCAATATTCTTGATATAAATAGGCACGCCATTTATTTCGCCTACCGCAATGTTCTCGATGTCCTCCAGGGATTTTATAAACCCTAAACCGCGGATAATATATTCCATAGCATTATTTTCAACGACCTTAGCTCCTACATCTATATTCGATTTTTTAACCGCTTCCATTATCTGGCCTAAATGAATGTTGTAAGCCAGCATCTTGTTAGGGTCGATATCGATCTGGTACTGCTTAACGAACCCTCCGATAGAAGCAACTTCAGATACACCCTGAACTGAATTAAGCTGATAGCGGATAAACCAATCCTGAATGCTCCTCAACTGGTCAATACCGTAGCCTTTACCCTCAACGGTATACCAGAAAATCTGCCCCAAACCTGTGGCATCAGGACCTAAAACAGGCATAACGCCCATTGGCAGGCGGCTGGAGGCAAGATTTAATTTCTCTAAAACTCGGGAGCGGGCCCAATAGTAATCTATATTGTCATTAAAAATAAGGTATACTTCAGAAAAGCCAAAAGCGCTTGATGCGCGTATGGTCTTTACTCCGGGGATACCGCGTAGGGATACGGAAAGCGGATACGTAACCTGATCTTCTACATCTTTTGCAGAACGGCCGGGCCATTCGGTATATATTATTACCTGTTTCTCGCCGATATCCGGTATCGCATCAACCGGTATATTAGTAATTGCCCATAAACCCCAAAAAAACACTGCCGAATAGGCAACAAAAACCACAAACGGGGTCTTTAAACAATAATTTATTATTTTATTTATCATATCTTGCCTTTCAATGGCGATGTTGCGTTTTTACCTCTCCTGCAACACCCTCAACCTGATCCTGCTTTATCTCTGTTGATGCTCCCCACAAGGCAGACATTCCTCCGGTAAGCTGGCTTTGCGAGTCAATCAAGAAATTTCCGGTTGTCACCACAATATCATTCTCATTAAGCCCGGACAACACCGGATAAAATTTACGTTCTTTACCGTCAATTAATGCAATTGCTTCTGACTCTGTCTGTACCTCTTGAGGCCTGAATTGCCCTTTGCCTAATTCAACATACACAATTTTTCTTACGCCTGTATCCAATACCGCTTCCCTTGGAACAGCAAGCCTCTGGCCTAAGTCAACATGGATAAAAGCATCGGCATACATATTGGGTTTCAGTTTTGCTTCCGGATTATCCACCTGCACACGGGCACGAACGCTTCGCGTATTCGTATCTAAGACAGGATCAATTGCGACTATCTTGCCATTAAACTCTTCTGCCGGATAAGCAATTGCTTTCAATACAACATGATCCCCTTGTTTTACTGAACCTAAATCATGCTCATAAATAGTCAAGTATGCCCAAGTATAAGAGCTCTGGCCTTTTGACATCAAAAGAACACTATCGGGCTCTTCTTCATTTCTTAGTTCTTCAATTTGCGAATCTGATAAACCCATGAGCTTAAGCTTGGAAGTAGCGGCAAGCACCAGGGCTTCTAGCCTATCTCTGATTTCGGAAGAGCTACTCAGGCTTACGGCATCTTTAGTCTTATTGGCCTGTATAAATTCTGCCTGGGCCTGATAGAGTTCCGGGTCAAAAGCGATTTTGGCAACCGCAGGTATCATGCGCATCAAACCAACCGATACAATAGGTTCTGTCACAACACCAATAAGCTCAGCCTGGCTTTCCTTTATTTTAATGACCGGGCCTTCTCCGGATGTTTCTACGGCTTTTGTATCGCTTTCAATAACCTCAGATAAAACCATACCGCAGATAGGGCATTTACCAGGCTTATCAGATACAACTTGAGGATGCATCGGGCAGCGATATATTTTCATAGGCGCTGGTTCCTGACCCTTGCCTTTTTTAGAAGAAGTTCCGTCGGTATGGCCTTGGTGCTGGGCAAAAGAATAAGCCGGGGAACCTATCTGGTATGCAGTAACAAAAATCAACGATAAAATAATAACTAGCATCTTTCTATTCATTTTATTTCTCCTCTTGTAGCTGAATGCCTACAGTTCTTTCTAAGTCCGCTAGATTCATATTATATTCAACCAGCGCTCTATAATAGTCCATTTTTGTTTCAATAAGCATTCTCTGGCTATCCAAAAGCATCATAAAATCACCTTTGCCTGAATTAAAAGCCGCCAGCGAAGATTCAATGGAGGCTTCCAGCATCGGGATCAAGCTTGTTTTATTCAATGTGATTTTGTTCTTGGAGACCTCTATCTTCGCAGCCAGGTCTTTTACTTCGCTGAATGCCTTATTCTGCATTGCCTTATATGCGGCTTCTGCCTCTTCTAAATTGGCAATGGCCTCCTTAATCTCATAACGCTGTTTCGTCCAAAACCATAGTGGCACATTAAAAGCCAGCATCAAATCCCACGGCCCGAGCATCCCGGAAGTGATCCCCCGCTGGACAATACTTGCCATAAAATCAGGGAAAAAACTTCTTTTGGCTAATGATTTAGAATATTTGTTTTTCTCTATAGAATAAGAAAAGATAACCAGCTCTGGCTGGTTAAGAAGAGTAGCCTGGTATAAAGCCCTGACATCCTTATCAAATAAGACATCTTCTTTTAAATCAGGGTCTCCTAATGGCATTTCAGGGTCTCTATTTAAAAGGGAATTAATTAATGTCTGTTTGGCAGATTTTTCCTGGTCTAAATTTTTAATATTGGTACTAAGACGGGCTATTTCAGAATTTATTTTATACACCTCTTCTTGAGGGATGCCTCCAACCGTATAACCTGCCTCGGCGACATTGGCGATATTTTGCAATAACCTGAGGCTCTGGCGGCTTAATTCTATTTCTTTTTGCTTCATGAATAGATCGTAATATGCATTTTTGAGAAGGTTTATGATTTCTAATTCCTTATTCTTATATTCGGCAGCAAACATCTGAGATTCAACCATGGCAATCTTGCCTTTCAAAGTTAATTTACCGAAAAAAGGGAAGAATTGCTGCAGTGAAAGCATCCTGTCATCTGCCATGACTTTGTTCAACTTCAACGTTCCGCGCGGAATCTTCTCAAAAGCTATACCAATAGTCGGGTCCTGTAAAGACTTTGCCTGAGGCACCCGGGCCAAAGCAGCCTCCCAGCGCTTTTTGGCAGCCAGAATACCAGGGTTATTCTCCCTTGCTTCTTCGATAAGCGGCCCCAGGGACAATATCCCCTGTGCAAAAACCGGATGGTTAAGAATAAATATGCTAAGCAATATTATAATCAATAACTTCTTCAACATAATATCAGGGGCTCCGCCTGAATTTAGTTATCAATGACATGATCTCTTCTATTTTCTTTTGTTTGTCTGAATCTGATTTGCCTTTAAGAGCGCTGACAACGCAGCCATCAAGGTGTTTTCTTAATATTTCATCCTCCACCCTGTATAGCGCGCCAATGATAGAATGGATTTGAGTGATTATATCTACGCAGTACCTCTTATCCTGGATCATCTTCTGTATACCGCGTATCTGGCCTTCGATCTTCCTTAAAAAGGCGAGTTGTTCTTCATGAGTGGTGATCTGTTTCATAGGGTACCTCCTTCCTTGTACAAATATACCATACCCCCCTACCCTATGTCAAGAAAAATCTTTACTTCCCCCAAACAAACCAGATGAATAGGTACCCGGCGAAAACCGCAGCTATAGTAAAAGGCAGGCCTATTTTCATGAAATCCCCGAAGGTCACTTTATAACCTTCCTTCTTAAGAAGCCCGCATGCTACGATATTAGCGGATGCCCCGATCGGGGTAATGTTTCCGCCTAAGCTAGCGCCTATAAGCAGGCCGAAGAGAAATAATGACGGGTCTATGTTAAGTTTACTGGACATAGATATAGCTACAGGCAGCATTGTAGCCAGAAAAGGAACATTATCGACAAAACCGGAGATTATAACGGAAAAAACTACTATAATGGTATACCCAAAGAAAAGCCTATCCCCTACTATTGAAGACAATGATGTTGATATGGTATCGATCCAGCCGGTCAATGTAAGGCTGCCGATTATAATAAAAATCCCTATTAAAAAAATTGTAGTATCCCAATCCACGCTTTTTATTGATTGAAATAGAGCGGCTTTGTTAACAAACTTATCCCAGATAAGAGAAAGAATGCCGAATATCATACAGATTATACCGGCAAGATAAGAAAACCCGGTATCCCAGAAAGAAGATATTGCAAGAGCCATTATTAAAATTACCAGCATAATTGTAGGGATCCAGGAATTTATTTTTTCTACAGAAACTAACTTCACTCTCTCCTTATGTTTTCTGAAGAACATATACAGTACTATAAAAGAGAGTATGCCTCCTAATTCTACAGCAAAAAATATACCTGGCTTGCCTTTATAGATTATGAAGTCCATAAAGTTCATCTTCGCAAAACCGGCCAGCAACATACTGGGAGGATCTCCTATAAGTGTAGCTGTGCCCTGCAGGTTGCTAGAGACAGCTATAGCAATCATCATGTTTACAGGGCTTATTTTTAATTTTCTCGCTAAAGATAGCGCAATCGGAGCAATTATCAGGACCGTAGCAACGTTCTCTACGAATGCGGAAATAAAACCAGCCAGCGCACATATAAACAATATAGCCCAGGCCGTGTTCTTGGAATTATTCACAAAAACCTCTGCGATAAAAGCCGGTACCCTGCTTTTCATGAATATGTCTGCTACAAAAAGCATGCCGACAAAGATACCCATGACATTCCAGTTTATTGAAGTAATTACCTTATTTAAAGGGATTACTCCGGTTAAAATAAGCAAAGAAGCCCCTACAGCCGCAGTCAACGACCTTTTGTTAGGTAATAATACGAAAAATAGATACGCTAGAATGAAAACCGTTATTGAAATTAATCTTGGATCCATTTTTTATTCCTCTAAACGCATAAAAAATCTCTATAATACTTCGTTATTTCTAAGTAAAACCAGTATTGCCGAGTGAGCAACGATTATATGCTTTTTGCCTTCATACTCAACCTCTATCCCGGCACTCCTTAAAAAAATACAGTAGTCTCCTTCTTTGGCTTGTAGTGGAAAATACCTGTTATCCACCTTAGGAGATTGCCAGGGCTCAATATCAACAGCCCCGGGTTCAGGCATAGGGTATCCGGGACCGGTTTTGACAACAATGCCGCTTTGGACTTTTTCCTTTTCTCTCACACCTTGAGGAAGATACAAGCCTGTCTCGGTCTTATCCTGGTTATCATCGGGCAATATTAAAACCCTGTCGCCTACTACGATCAACTCTTTTTTCATGCTTTTCTTCGGTTAGTTACAATTAATATATACCAGGTTTGCTTGTCTTTGCAATAAAAAAGCGCAGGACTTAAATCCATCCGCACAAACAAAACGCGCAAATAGTTTTTGCATCGACAAGTTTGCCTTTCCTTAATAATTCTCTGATCTGTAATTTAGTAACCACAAAAACAGAGATTACTTCATCTCTTTCAGGCGAGAATCTTCTTTTCTTAAGCCCGGTTGCTTTAAATATCTCAATCTTTTCTGTAGAATACCCGGGGACAGGAAATATAGTGCCCAGCCGTTTGAATTTATCCGCGTGATATCCGGTTTCCTCTTCTATTTCACGCCTGGCACAAGACAAAGGATTCTCGCCTTTCTCTAATGTTCCTGCCGGTAATTCATAGATATATTTACCGATTACAGGCCTGAACTGCCTGAGCATTACAATCTTATTTCCCGGCAACACCGGCACGACCAGGGCTGCGCCAGGATGTTTTATAATCTCAAGCTCGGCCGCATATCCTGTCGGCAGATTAACGCTGGCTTTATGTAAATTTAATAGCTTACCTTTAAACAAAGCCTTGCCGGATAAAACTACTGGTTTTCCGGACCGGGTGTAACTGAGTTTATTTTTGCTGACTTTCATATTATTAAGGGACAAACTTTCCAGGAATAGTTGAATTACAATGGGGGCACCTATCAACTTTTATCCGGTTTGAAAGCATAGAAAATCCTGTTCTTTCTACCAATAGTTTTTTGCATCCCGGGCAATAAGTATTATTATCCCCTGTTTGCAGATTTCCTAAATAAATGTATTTAAGTCCGGCATCAAGGCCGATCTCCTTGGCCTTATTTAAAACAGATTCTTCTGTGGGCAGCCTGTCACCGAACTCATAATTAGGGAAAAACCTTGATATATGCCAGGGGATACCTTTATCTATACCGGAGATAAATCCGGCGATGCCGCTCAATTGAACCTCCGAATCATTTTCGCCCGGTATTATCAGGGTTGTTATCTCGACCCATATATCCAGCTCCTTCATAAGCCTTATGCTATCCAGTACCGGGTTGAGCCTTCCGGAACAGTCTTTTTTATAAATCTCATCATCAAAGAATTTTAAATCCACATTAGCAGCATCAAGATACGGCTTAATCATCAATATTGCATCTTTCGACATGAAGCCATTCGTTACAAAAATATTACAGAGCTTATTTTCCTTGGCAATCTTTGCTATATCATATGCATATTCAAAGAATATTGTCGGTTCAGTATAAGTATAAGATATACTGGGGCAGCGGGTTCTTATTGCGGAATTTACAATTGCCTCCGGCAGGATTAATTTCTTACCCTCGGCTGCGGCTTTATCATCGAGCCGGGCCTGTGAGATCTGCCAATTTTGGCAAAATCCACAGCGGAAATTACATCCTATTGTCGCTATAGAAAAGGTGTCTGTACCGGGGAGGAAATGATAAAGCGGCTTCTTTTCAACCGGGTCAACCTGCATGGCTATCGGATTTCCGTAATTTAAAGAATAAAGCTTGCCGGCGATATTCTTCCTGACGCCGCAAAATCCGGAATTCCCTTCTTTAATTTTACAATTATGTGAACAAAGATAACAATGCAGATACCCGCCACTTATAACTTCATACAAATAAGCTTCTTTCATCTTTTCTGGATAAAAGTTATACCTTCATATCCTGAATTTCCTTATCAACTGCAGGAGAAATTATGCATTCTTTGCCCTGGGAATCTCCAAAATATTTATATACCACCTTAACAGGACCGCTATCATGGTTGTCATAATACCTGGATACGATACGGCAACAGAAATCTCTGGATTCATTGTCTATCTGCCCGCGGGCTAAGGAGATAGGGCCGGCAATATCATCGGGTGGTAAAAATAGCATATCCGGGCTGCTTGCTAAATTCAGCAACTGTTGGTTTTCTTTTTCATTGCGCCCCACAACAAGCTTTAACTTGTCATTTATCCTGAAATGCCTGCCGACCTTAAGCAAGTTTACCTCATTTAAACCAATATTCCCGTATTTAATCAGATCCTTTAAGCGTCTGCTGAACTGAGGGTCTGTAAGCAGGCATCCTCCGCTGGGGCAAGGATAATCATATACTCCAAATGAGCGGGCTAACGATATCTGCTCTTTCCTGCCCCTGCCGCTTATCGCCAAGAGTTTGTTTCTATCAATCCAGCCTTTCTCTTCAGCAAGTGTCGGCTCCATAACCCTGGCTGATAATGGTCTTAATACTAACCCCTCCAGGCCCGACTCTCTGTCTATTAACTTCATAATATCTCTTTTTTGCGACATTGGCCTCTGGCCCAGGACTTCACCTGTAATCACAAAAGAGGCATTCTCCCTGCTCATAGCTTCTTTTGCTTTCTTAAAAAGCAGGATACGGCAATCAATACAGGGATTCATATTAGAGCCGTAGCCGTATTTAGGCTTTTTTACAATATCAATTATTTCTCTTGAAACATTTATGTTAATAAGCCTGATGCCAAGGTCATCGGCTGCCTTCTGGGCACTATGCACACATCCCGAAGAACCTCTCTTGTTGCAAAGACAGAATGGGCTGCTGGTATGTAAAGCTATCAGTTCAATACCAGAATCCTTCATTATCCTTGCAGCCAATATACTATCCAGCCCTCCGGAAATAAGTCCTATTGCTTTCATGGATTTTATTATAAGGCTATCTCTTACTTAGTCAAGCGAACATAAATTGCGGATGCCAGCTCCTTGTCTATGGCAAACTGGCTCTGGCCTAATTGAAAAACATAGGAAGGAAACTTTTGTATTAAGGTTACTGATATTCCGGGAAGCGCGCCTATACTGATGAGTTTCTGCATTTGCGAGGCATTCTTACTCTGAAGATAGGCGATATTTCCCTTATCATGCACCTCCAATTCAGATAGGCGAGCAACAAATCTCAGGAATTTAGTATTATATTTCTTCCCGCAGCATTTTCCTGGAGGAATAGGCTTGCCGTGCGGACAGACCCTGGGATGGCCTAAAATAGTACAGACGTTATCTTCAAGCCCGGCATGAAGGATATGTTCAAACTTGCAACTTACCTCATCTATTATCTTTTTTTTCACATCAAAGACATCAACCAAAAGGCGTTCTGCCAAACGATGCCTGCGTAAAGCACCCTGGGCTGCAGATTCCCCTTTTTCTAACAGATGTATATGGGTGCCGTCCTTACGCACAAACCCTAATCGCACTAATTCTTCGATCGCAGGGTCATCGCGAGACGCTCCCAGATCCAGCGGTTTTTTGCCCTGTTCTTGCTGAACCGCCAATGCCTCTAAAATTTCTTCCGCCGATTGCGATAACATAAAATCTCCTTGTTTTAATTATAAGTGCAGGCTAAACAGAGTCAAGAGTATATTTAGAATGTATCCGGTGCCAAAAGAAAAAAATAGAATGAATATAGACATGGCTATCCCCATGCGTATACCGCGCTCCTTAACATTTATCATCAATTGAGCGATACATGGTAAAAATAAGGTAAGTGTAACGCATGCTATTACTAATTGATTACCCGATAAAAGGCCTGCTTTTTTTAAATCATAGAGGCCTGCCGCCCCGTAATCACGGCGGAAGAATCCAAATAAAAAAGCAACTGCAGCCTCATTAGGGAGGCCTATCCAGCGTACAGGAAAACCAAGAAGCTTCACTAGGAAATTAAATACCCCGGTAATCTGCCCCAACCAGATAATGAAACTGGCAATCAAGAATATAGGCAATATCTCAAGAAAATACCATCTAAGACGAAACCATGTTTTACGCAGGATATTGGATAACTTAGGAAGCCTAAGAGGCGGAATCTCCATATAAAATGTAGGCATCTCTCCCGGCATTATTTTCGCCGCCAAATATCCTATAAACATAAATACCGCTATTATTACCCCTAGCCAAACAATCAAACCAATCGGTTTATCTCCAAGAAGCCCTAAGATTACCCCCATCTGTGCAGAACAAGGAATAGCAAGAGCCAACAAAAGTGTTGCGATAATCCGCTCACGTTTAGTAGGTAACGTCCGTGTTACCATGGTTGCCATCGTATCACAACCGAAACCTAATACCAGAGGTATCACCGCCCTGCCGGAAAGGCCTATACGCTTAAACATCCTGTCTACTAACATAGCCAGCCTCGGGAGATAACCTGTATCTTCGACAATAGCAAAAGCAAAGAAAAATGTCGCCACAATCGGTAATATGATTGCCACGGCATAACGGACCCCAAGAGTTATGATGCCATATTCCCCCACAAGAAGATCCTGT
The DNA here is from genome assembly GCA_003598025.1 of Candidatus Omnitrophota bacterium. Classification (NCBI taxonomy): domain Bacteria; kingdom Pseudomonadati; phylum Candidatus Omnitrophota; species Candidatus Omnitrophota bacterium. The sequence continues at coordinate 119,053 of QZKH01000002.1, read as the reverse complement.
AGTAGCTCAAAATGTATATAGCGGGTGATTATATTAATCATAAACGGGTTGATAAAATTTCCGAATACCTTTTCCTCCAGAAAATCTACCAAGACGCCAGCACCGAAAGTTCCAACAAATTTATACAGTCCGTAATAAAGCACTGCCAAAAGTATAGGGCCTCCGGTCAAAGGATTCATCATGATTTTACTTAAATATCCCTTGATGCTGCGTCTGTGCTTTTCCTTAAGACTGATGGCGCTTCTAGCTATACGGCTTGCCTCTTCCTGGCGGCGCTGGCTAATGATAAGCAGAAGCGGCTGAGAATAATGTGCTTTTGTTTCTTCTATAATAGTGGTTATTTCTGAAAATCTCTCTTTCTCTCTTTCTTTGACCAAGCCTAATATCTCCGTATCTTCCTGCAGAAGAAGCAAAGAAATGCTGCGCTTAGAAAGGGTATAGTCCGATAATAAAAGTGATTCCAGCCTGGATAAACTCAACTCCAGAGGATCATCATAACCTATCTTTCTATAAAAGTTTCTTAACATATTCTTCTATTCTCCCCTTTAAAATATCCAGTCCTTTGCCGGTAGTGGAAACAGTAGCTAAAACCGGTATGCTTAGATCTCTTTCCAGACGGTTTGCATCTATATTTATGCCTGCGTCCTCTGCTTCATCGGTTATATTTAATATTAAAATAACTGGCATACCCGCCTCTAAAAGCTGTAAAGTCAAAGGCAGCATACGCTCTAGATTCTTGGCATCTAGCATATGCAGCACGATAGAAGGCCTTTCGTTTATCAATATCGAGCGCGCCACTCTCTCTTCTTCTGTAACCGGAAGTAAAGAATACGCTCCCGGAGTATCTATGACTTCAAATTCTTCATCTCCTATCCTTGCTTTACCACGGGAAACCTCAACGGTTGTCCCGGGATAATTAGAAACTATGGCATAACTGCCCGTAAGGTTACTAAACATTACGGATTTACCGACATTTGGAGAGCCGAATATGGCAATCTTACGCATAAATTCCTTTCCTAATACTATATAGTTTACTATTAAAACGGGATTCCTACAATCAACCTAACCTGCAGATCATCGGTCCTCTCATTCAATCCAAACGCAGACCCTAAAGCCATCCAGTTCTTCCCAAATCTGAAAGAAACCACTGGCCCGACAGCAATTTTATCCTTTGTATAACTGCCCTTGGATTCAAGCCCAAAGCGAAAGGTTTCGCTTATTTTATAGCTACCTCCTGCTGCATACTCCCATTCAGCCAGGCCCTCAGATTCAAGGTTTGCTTTGAGTATCTGGTTGTAGCTTATATTGACTCTTCCGATATCGCGTGCCAAGATAAGCTTGGCTTCCCCCACATTGGGTTTATGCAGATCATCGTTACGTATATACTCCAAATATACTAACGGGTCCAGCAAAAATTTTCCTTTTTCACCGAATCGGTACCTAGCCCTGACCTTAAACCCGTCATACTCGGTATCATTCTCCGAGATTTTATTGCCTGTCTTCCACATCTGGTATACTGCCAGATCAAGCCTGTCGGTTAGGCCGTATTCAAGCTCAAGCCAATGTTTAACAGTGTTAATATTCGACCGGTTTATATCCTTGATCTCGGTTGTTGCATAAACCTCTGCCTCCCAAAGCCCCTTAGGCATAGTCATGTATTCGTATGTCCACACATAGCTTCTGTTGTCGGCATAAGCAGAAACAGAAAATATAACAGTATTTAAAATTACTGTTAAAAGTAACAAGTATGTTTTTTTCATCTCTCCTCCTTGTTTATATGTTATTGATAATCATTTTCAACTATATTACAAAAAAAATTTACCTGGCAGGTGACCTCAGACCATAACAAGAGCTACATATCCCGAATATTTCAAGCTTATGACTCAATGAAACAAAACCATGCTTTTTCGCCATTGCTTCCTGCATCTTTTCAAGCCTTGGGCTTACCACTTCTATAAGCTGGCCGCATTTTGTACAGATAAGGTGGTCATGGTGTTTATGATTATACTTATGCTCAAACCTTAAGACGCCATCGCCAAAATCGATTTCGCTGCAGAGCCCACATTCTGAAAAAAGCTTCATGCTTCTATAAACTGTGGTAAGGCCGATTTCAGGATGCTTCTTCTTAACCAGCCTATACAGCTCCTGGAATGAAACATGTCCCTCGGTTTCCAGGAACACATCCAATATCTTTATCCTTTGCGGAGTATGCCTGAATCTACGACGGTTTATATAATTATTGAAAATCTCTACTTCTTTTTTCATCTAGATATTATTGAAATACATTTTCAATAATAACATATAACTGTATTTTGTCAAGAATTTTTTTAGAAATATTATGGGGGGGGTGCTCAGGTATTGTTATCCTGGGATAAAGACACGGGCCAGTGCCATAACTGCAAGACCGAGTATAAAAGAACCAAAGGCTAGAATACTACGCCTAAAATTGCCTTCCTTGTGGATTTCGGGGATTAGATCCGAAGAAGCTATATAAATAAAACCTCCTGCCGTAAGCGGCAGGAGAAAATTGGAGAAACCTTCCACGGCCCCAATAATAAAATAAGAAACTAAAGCGCCTATTATCGCTGCAAGAGCAGAAATAAAATTAAAAAATAATGCCTTCTTTCTGCTAAAGCCTCCATAAACCAATACCCCAAAGTCGCCCAGCTCCTGCGGTATCTCATGAAGAATAACAGCCGTAGTCGTGACTAATCCTAAACCTGCGGATACGGAGAAACTGGCGGTTATCAGCATACCATCAATAAAATTATGCACACCATCACCAATAATGTTTAAATAAGTAAAGGCGTGGACATCACACTTGCCTTCATGACAATGCCGCCAGTAAAAATACTTTTCCATAATAAAGAAAATAACCATGCCTGCGATGACATAGGAGAATGTTCTGTTGGCTTGAGTATGCTCTAAAACTTCAGGTAAGATATGCAGAAAGGCGCCGCCTATTAGCGAGCCGGCAGAAAAACCAATCAGCCCAAAAAGGATTTTTCCTAAAAGCCTTTCATTTATAAATAAGGTGAAAATCCCTATGAGAGATATTAGGCTGACAATGACTGTGCTAATAAGGCTTAAGGTTAAAACCATCATATAAAACCAGCCTGAATTTTAATACGATAAATCCGGCTATAAAATAAAGACTACGAACCCAAACAGGGTCTTTTGCCTTTATTGGCCCTCTTGGAGCGCCAGTTAAGTTTTCCTCTTCGTTTACGTTTTCCCATATCAGTTTATTGTTTGTAATATTTTAATGGAACCGTGTCATAAATATATCTTACTGTTTCACTAAGACAGATCCTAATCACTTTTTCCATGGGCGTGTTGGCAAATGCGCCTAAACCATTACCGAGTGTCGTTGCACCAAGCAGGTTCTCCATGATCGGACCACTTGTATCTGATGCTTGGGCTTGGATCTTAGTGCTGGCTAAAATCTTTGAAGTTTCCCTTTCAATTACCCTTACATCAAGTATCATGTGCGCCCTGTTTAAGGCTGCCCCTAAAAGAGCTCCAAGCGTACCGCTACCTACTCCTCCGCCTCCGCCTACGCCTGAAGCACCCCCGGATGCCTGGGGTTGAAATTCAACTATATTTACAGATACTATCAAGTCAGGCACCGGCGGCTTCTCAGCCTCTTCCTTTTTTTGCGTGCCCTCGGATGGTGCCAAGGCGCCAGTTTGCTCATTTGCGGCATTAACTGCTGAAAGCACTTTTGGATCAATAATAACGTACCTGTTCGTTTTACTCAGAGATTCTACGAGCATCCGATGCAGGCTTGCAGCAACCTCGGCAGCAGTATTTTGATTCTTTACCTCAAAATCGGCAACTGTCATACTCGCCTTAAGGCCGGAATAATCAGGTAGAGATAGCGAAGCATTCCTTTTGGATTTATCTTTGATAAAGGGATTGAGTTTAGCGCATCCCACAATACCAAAGACCAGTAATAACGATAAAATCAGTTTTGTCCTCACATCATCACCATTTTTACTATATATTAAAAGCGCCCCATGTCAAGAGAAACATATTACGCCAGCTTTAAAAGGCTGCCGATATGCCGAATAATTTTATACGGCCTTTCTCTTTTAATCTCAGCCCTGCTGCTGGAGCCGGTTGTTACGATTATAGACTTAACACCCGCGCGCCTGCCTGCCTGCGCATCTATTACCATGTCACCTACATAGAAAGAATTTGAAGGCTTAACATGCAAACGCTTCATTATTTTATTCAGGATAAGCGGGTCCGGCTTACCTCTTTTAAGCTTGTCTGCGCAAAGCACGTAATCAAAATACCTGTCTATTCTTAGGTGTTTTATGAGTATCCCTGAAAATCTTGTCGGCCTGTTGCTTGCAACTGCAAGCAGATAACCTTTTTCTTTTAGTCCCCGCAACACTTCTCTGGTTTGAGGAAACAATCTCGATCCGCTAAGCAGGGCTTTTGAATGATGCTTCCTGTATACTGACAAAGCCTTTTTCAATAATAACCTGCCTGTGAAAGGAAGCAGGAGATTCTCGTCGCCTCTTCCTACGCTCTTTCGGATAATAGACGGTGAAACGCATGGTAAGCATAGTTTTGCCATAGTAAAATTAAAGCTATCTATTATCGCCGGATATGCGTCTATCAATGTTCCGTCCAAATCAAATATAAAAAGTTTATTTTCGGCCATGTTAAAAAAGGCAGGATGATATAATCCTGCCTGATTAAATGTTAAAAAACAGGGTTAATCTGCTGGAACTTCCGAAGGTTCGATGGCAACCGCTTCATCTTTATTCTGCAGGTCACCCGGAGATATCTCGCTCTCATTCTGCTGGGGCTTCTCTATCCATATGCTCTTTGCAATCATGTCTTGCGAAGGAGAAAGAGTATAATCGATACTTGCTGAATCACCCGGGGCTATCTCCTTTAACTCGGTTACATTTTCTAAAACTGTATCTTTGGTAACACTTATATTTGCCTGCTTATCCTGGTTTGTTTCGATATCATTATATCCGATCAAAATCGTACCGTTTTCAGTATTTATACTTACTACATGCCCCCAGAGAAAATCTATTTGAGGCGCAGAAACCTCTTCTACAGCCTTTTCCGGAGCAAGCTCCTCTGACAAAACCAGGTTTGCGCAGGCGACACTAAATAAGAAAGCTATTAGAATTAAGAAAATTCCCTTTCTCACAGTTTCATCCTCCTGTTGATGGTTAATTTATCCATAAACTTTAATTATAAAACGGTAAAAATATTAAAGCTACCCAGACTATCCCTACCGTAATCAACCCAACGGAAAGACCGATCCAGAACCACTTCAAGAAAGACATTCTAATATTCTGTTCTTTCTCAAGGATGCCTAAAGCAACTATATTGGCTGTAGAGCCAACGATTGTAATATTGCCTCCCAGGCACCCTCCGAACAGTAACGCCCACCATAAAGGCTGTAAGTTTATCTCCTGAAAACTCTGTATTACAGGTATGAAAGCTGCGACTAAGACGACATTATCCAGGATGCTTGAGCCTATCGCTGAAACCCATAAGACTATACCAATGAGAGACAAATGATTCTGCCCGGCGATATGGGCAAGCTTGCCTGCTATAATATCCGTGGCTCCGGTATACTTAAGTGTCCCTGCCTGAGCAAAGAGCATCATAAAAAACAGAAGTGTCCACCACTCAACATCCTTCTCTATAAAATCCCTGGCTTTATTGTATTTCCACATCATTACCCCGCCGCTCGAAAGCAACGGCATCATTAAAAGTACGGTATTATGTTCCAGGCTGAAGAGCAACTCAATCCTGTGGTGCATGGCAATGAAAAACAGAGTTACCCCGAAAATAATCAACCCTGTCTTTAAATCTTTTTCCGGTGGGACAGAAATAAGCCTTATAAGGATTTCATTAGCACCCATCTCCTTTATGTGCTTATTGAGTCTTTTAATCGAGTCCCTATACCAAAATAAGACCAAAAATATTGTGAAAAATAAGCACACCATCGCAAGAGGAAAGGCCTTGATTATAAAATCTTCGAATGTAAGACCTGCTTTTGAGGCGATCAATATACCTATGGGATTACCCAAGACAGTAGAAGCGCTTCCGATATTGGTAGCTAAAACCGATATGATAACAAATGGCACAGGGTCAACTTCAAAATAATCGCAGATTTCAAGAATAGCGGCAACCATGAATATTATGGATACAACCTCTGATGTCATAGCAGAAAGTATCGCGGAAATAAGCGTGATCATGATTACAAACCGCTGCGCAGTCATATTCCTGACACGCAATATAAGCTGCACTATCCAGGCAAAGAATCCTGAATCTTTTAAGAGGCCTACTAACACCATCATACCTACTAAAAAGAGTATTACTTCCAATGAAGAGAATTTAATCATATTCTCTAGGTCAATGGTCTTAGTCAGCATTAATATTGACACGCCCCAAAATGCAAAAGCCAGGCGGAAATCCCAGAATAACAAGGTCCCAAGGATAGATGCTGAGAATATGCCTATGGACAAGGCCTGATGGTAATTCAAACCTAGCCTTGAAGATATAAAACCCAAACTGGTTGAAATAAAAATTAGTGTTAATAGTTTTTTGAACATTTTCTTAAGCCTTTTACTCTCCTGCCATCCTGAACATTGCCTTTAAGACATCACATCTTGCCACTATCCCGACGACTGATCCGGAATTATCCACCACGGGCACCCGGCGTACTTTTTGAGTCAGCATCAACCTTGCTACTTCGCACAAAGCTGCATCTTGTCTGACGGTAATTACATCGCTCCTCATCAATTGTGCGACTTTAACCGTGGCAAGTTCGTTAAGCTTTTTCTTTGTGGCTTTCGGATTATCTTCATAAATAAACCTGCCGACCTTTTCTATATAACTCGGCAATAAAAATGAAAGAATGTTCTTCTCCGTAAACATACCTACAAGTTTATTATTTTTATCAATCACAGGCAAACCGCTTATTTCGAGTTGATACAATAAATTCATGGCTTCCAGAGCAGTAGAATCAGGAGCAATGCTTTTTACATCCTTAACCATTATCTCCTTTATCTTCATACTTTCTCCTTTTTATAAAGCGTGTTTTGGCTAGAATATCTGCTCAAGGCGGTTTTTCAGCTTGCCATACAAAATAGTGGCAAAGGATATTTTAATTAAATTTCCGGGCACAAAAGGAAGGAAACCAAGCAAAGAAGCCTTAAATAAACTTATGTTAAATACCTTCGAGAGCCATAGGCTCCCGCAAGAAAGAATTATTAAATCTGCGGTTAGAAAATAAAGGAATACTCTCCAGGGTTTATTGATGCCGGCATCCAGTGACCTGCCGATAAAATATGCGGCCATAATAAAACCTAATATATACCCCCCGGTAGGCCCTAAAATATAAGCAAAACCGAAATTACCTTGTGAGAAAATAGGCAGTCCTAAGCACCCTATTACAAGGTAGATGGCCTGCGAAGTAAGCCCTAAACCCGAACCAAGGAAAGCCCCGGAAAGCAAGACGAAGAATGTCTGCATCGTTATAGGGACAGGAGTAAAAGGAAGAGGTATACGCACAAATGCGCCTAAGGCAGTAGCCATGACAAAAAACCCCACCCCAATGATCTTGCAAATTCTCCTATCTACTATAAGTTCTCTTCTTAAAACAGTCTCCATAATCATCTCCGTATTTGTAAAATTAATATTGGCAACTATTATACTCTTAATCTACATTTAGTAAAGATGTATTGATAAAGGCAAAGGGCTAACAGGAGGTGTTTTTCCTATTAACCCTTTTATCGGAGGATATACTTTATTCTTTGGCGACTGCCAAAGTAACTATTCCTGCCAGGATCAAAAATAACCCAATACAACCGGTAATGATCGTCCAAAGCGCCGGTAACCATTTGATTACTGCCAAAATACCCAACACCAGAAACGTAAAGCCCAAAAACACCTTAATAATTGTTGAAAATACTTTACCCGAGCTAAAACAACAGTTTTTGCCTTCCTGTTTAATATCGTCAGCCATTTTCAACACCTCCTTCCTTCTCCGGCCTGCTCTTCCATCTCCTGTGTATCCAACCCCATTCCGCAGGGTACTTCCGGATATAAGACTCAATAATGTCGGTTATTCTCTGCACATACTTGATTATAGCTTCCTTATCCACCTTATTTTCCTCTATTACAATAGGGTCTTCAAATATAATCTTATGGCTGTTATCTTCCTGCCTTATGATAAAACATGGCAGTATTGGGCTGCCGGTGCGCGACGCCAGGATAACCGGGCCGGTTGCAGTCGCTGCTTTTCTGCCAAAAAAATTAACGAACACTCCAGAAGTACCGAAGTTCTGGTCAAGAGGTATAAAAAGGATCTCATTATCCCTTAGGCTGCGCAGAGAACTGCTCACACAAACATTCCGCGGGTAGCTGTGTATGGTTTTAACGCCGTAGCTTATCCTTTTCTCCATGAATAATTTTTCTACTCTTAGGTTACGCATCGGGCGCATTATACCGGCAGTTTTATACCCCTCTACGCTTAAACGCCCCAATAATAACGGGAAGTTGCCGAAATGCGCGCTTACCAATATGACCCCATTGCCTTTCGATAAAGCTTTGTCTAGTTTATCTTTACCTGTTATTTCAACATATCCGGCAAGTAAATTCGGCTTGTTCATAAAATATACCAGCTCAAGCCCTGATTTAGCAATGCCCAGAAAACAATCTCTGACAATCTTATCTATCTCTTGCCTATCCTTCTGGCTGCCAAAAGCAAGCTTAAGGCTTTCCTGGGCAATTATTCTTTGCTTTTTAGCAAATTTATATCCCAAAGAAGCAATCATGGCTGCGAAAATATAATGCAACTTTCGCGGCATAACCATAACCAGCCAGGAACAAAAATTAAGCGCCAGCCAAGAAATAAAGTATCCTATTTTTTTACGCCTGTCTTTCGATAACATTCTAATTATCGCAGTTATGCTAAAAAGGCAAAATTACTTAATAAACCCTGATCAATTTTGCCTATATTTTAGTATTAATTATTTTTTCTTGGTTCTTATTTCTTTTTTTGTGTTAGCCTTTTCTGTTTCCTCTGCTTGCGGAAGTATTTCAAAAACAGCCGACCAATTAGTATCATACAGCTTCTTAAAATGCATGTGGTCATTATTCATCTGGGAATAAAACGGGGCTTCTTTTCTCGTAAAAGCATACTTCGATTTAAAAGTACCCTGGATATCCTTATAAGGATGCTGTACCTGGCCTTTCAGTATATCAGAATAAAGCATGTATTCCTTGGGGTATCTGTAAAGCATATACATCGGGTCCAGAACAACTAAATAGTTGTTTTTAGGGTTCAACGCAATAAAGTATGGCGAATCGCTCCAATAGGCATGATAAATCATTTCATTTGCAGGTATGTTCTTAAGCATCCATTTGCCTACTTCTTCATAATCTCCGTTTAGGACTATTTGGCTCTCAAAAAGCTTCACTATAGGCTCCAGGCCTACCTTAAGGAATAAAACAAGTACGCATAAATACGATAAAATGAAATATCTGGACTTTGTAATTATTCTGCCCGGTTGGAAGGTATCTGACAGATCTTTCACAAAAGAAGCAAAAAATACAAGGAATAAAACAATATTATTATACCAGTATCTGTTGCTTATGAATGAACTGGCCATGAAAATACTGGAGCAAGCCCACCAAACCAGGGTAGAAAAGCTTATTTTTATGCGCCGCACCAACAACAACCAAATAATTATATTGAAAGAAAAAAAGACGACGAACTCTTCAAGAAGCACGTTTTTGGTGGGGCCGCTGCTTAGCTCGCCTCCAAAACTTATCGGAACATTTAAAAAAGAGTAATAGGGCACCAAAATAACATTTAAATGAAATGATAGCAGATTATTCGGAAAATTAGGATGTATAATCGTGCCTAAGGCTATACCCAATAAAACGCTGTAAATATTCCTAAGGTAAAATTCCTTCTTAGAGAAATATCTTATAGCCTCTGTTATCAACGCGAATATGAATATTAGAGGAAAAAATAAGTGCGAAAGCGTAAATAGTACGGTGGCTATGAATAGTTTGACGGGATTTTTATTTATCAGGAAATATATACTGAATATAAATAGAACATTAGCTAAAGTTGTCGGCCTCAAAAACGTAAAATAAGCATAAAAAACTCCGGATAAAAATGGCAAGATCAAAAAACAGGCAACCAAAAAATCCGGTAAATACTTCCTGAGGATATAGAGATAGGCAAGAAGAAATAATACATCAAAGAATATGACTGCGTATTTACCTGCCAGGACTATATTATCGGTTAGATAAGTAAACGGGCATATAAGGACATGGAATAATAAATCCTTATCAGAGAAAAATTCTTTAAAGGTGGAAAATTGCGCCCAATGGAAATCATAATGCAGCCCGAATTGCCTTATGAATTTAGCTACAGCCACATGGTAATAGCTGTCTTCGCCATAAAGGACCGGAGCAATGAATTGGAGGAATATTGTATAAGCTACCAGTAAAAAAAATACCAGGCAAAGGAACTGTCTTGAGAAATCTTTCTTCATAAACGTGCGCATGCCAGTTATTATAACAGCAAACTTGATAATTAATACCTTTTTTAATAAATGCTCAAAGTTTATATCCTATTTTGCGCAAAAGGCCCTTACGCCACTTTATATCCTCCTCTGTTTCAATGCCTTTTGGCTGTGCTCCATCGATCACACCCATTATCCCGCGCCCCGAATCTGTTTGAGCAATAATGACTTCTACGGGGTTAGCGGATGCGCAATATACGGAACACACTTCAGGTAATGCCTTTATTGCGTTTAATACATTGATCGGATAGGCCTGATCCAGAAATAAAATAAAACTGTGCCCGGCGCCCAATTCCAGCGCATTGTCAATGGCAAGTTTCTTTAATCCGGGGTCATTGCCTTCGCTTCTTACTTTACAGGCGCCTGATGCCTCGCAAAAAGCCAAACCAAACTTTATATTCGGCACACTGCTGACTAATACCTCATAGATATCTTCCACAGTCTTAATAAAATGGCTCTGGCCTAATATGATATTTAAATCCTGGGGTTTAATTATTTTAACGCTTTTAAATTCCAGCATAGCTACCTCCAGTTATTCTATCAGTGGCTCAATAAATATTTTTGCTCATTGTATTGTATTCTATCATGGAAAAAGTATGAGTTCAATAAGCAGTACATTGGTTCATAGTTCACAGAGGATATGTGGGTCATACTTCTATAAACTACGCTCAGTGAACTGTGCTCCGTGCACCGCGGACTAAAAGTAATATTTATTGAATTAGCCTGAATCTGCAATTATAATTACTATATGGAGCAGGATTTATCAAGAAGAACCGCAGAGATCAAGAAGATACTGATTATAATCCTTGCCTTTAACTGGGGAGTTGCTTTAGCCAAGATTGTTTATGGCGCTTTAAGCAAATGTTCCAGCATAAGCGCTGACGGCTTTCATTCTCTGTCAGACGGGGCATCTAATATAATTGCGCTTATCGGAATTCATCTTGCTTCGAAACCTAAAGATTTAGACCATCCTTACGGGCATAGGAAATACGAAACTTTATTCTCGTTAGCGATATCCGCTTTCCTGTTTATAGTCGCATTCAATCTGTTTAGGGTAGGATTATTGCGTATAAATAACCCTGTAATCCCTGATATCGGGCTTGGCGCTCTCATTGTCATGCTGACAACTCTAAGCATAAATCTAGCTGTCATGATTTACGAGAAAAAACAGGGCCTGAAATTGAAGAGTGATATCCTCATTTCTGACTCGATGCATACGCAGACAGATATATTCACCTCTATATCTGTTATTATAGCTTTAGCCGCTATAAAATTAGGCTTCCCTATAATCGATCCTATCGTTACAATGGTGATTTCTTTATTTATAGCCTACTCTGGGTACAGGATCATCCAGGAATCTTCCAGGGTGCTCTGTGATACAGCAGCAATAATAGACTCTAAAAAAATAGTCGATCTGGTTTTACGTATAAAAGGAGTCAGGTCCTGTCATAAGATACGTACACGGGGAAGGTCAGATGATATCTATATAGACCTGCACGTACAGGTAGACCCGGATATGCATATGGATGAAGCTCATAAAGTCTGCTACGACATAGAACGCGTTATCAAATTAAATATCGAAGGGGTTACAGACGTGATTGTGCATCTTGAACCGAAGGAAAATAACTAAAGGCCTTTCAGCACAAAAAAGAATCCGCAGCTTGCCAATATTCCCATAAACGATCCGAAATAAAAAGGAGCCTGTGCGCCGAATAATTTCCAAAGTACACCGGCTAACACAGATGCAGGCAATAAACCTATCCCGATAATTGTAGCATGCAGCCCAATCGTAGTTGCCCTAAGCCCAGCAGGTGAAATATCCGCAATAAGCGCCTTTTCCACTCCTTCAGTCAGGCCCATATAAATCCCATACAAGGCAAACAAAATCCATAAATGGCCTAATGAATTGTTTAAAGCAAACCCAAGGTAAACTAAACCGTAGAAGAGATATCCGGCTACAAGAAGTTTTTTCTTGCCGATCTTATCAGATAACCATGAGGCAGGATATATCACCACAGCCTGAATAACATTAAAAACAAGGTATAAAATAATCACGCTGGTGACAGGGCTGCCCATGTCTTTGGCCTTAAGCAGCAAAAACTGGTTTGAAGAATTGCCGAGAGTAAAAATAAAACTGAAGATCAAGAAAAGCCTAAGCCTTTTATCCAGGCCTTTCCAGCTGAAAGATATTTTTTTCCTGCCGAGCTGCTCATCTCTCTTTTCTTTCTTCTCTTTTACCAAAAAAAGCACCAACACGCCGATAAAAGCAGGAATAAGAGAATAAAAGAAAACCCGCTTAAAATTGCCCGTATAATGAGAAACCAAGAAATAAGCCAGTACGACTCCTACGGCTGCCCCGCATGTATCCATGGCCCGGTGCAGGCCAAAAGCAGAGCCCCTCTTACCTTTCGATGTGCTATCGGCAATCAAGGCATCCCGCGGAGCAGTACGTACCCCTTTGCCAAACCTGTCAAGCAGACGTCCGACTAAAACAAATCCCCAGCCTATTGACAAAAATAAAAAAACTTTTCCTAATGCGGAAGCAAAATATCCTAATATAGTGAATGGCTTGCGGGACTTCAATTTATCCGAAAAATATCCAGAGAAGACCTTCGTTATGCTTGCCAAGCTCTCTGCAACGCCCTCGATTAATCCCAGTACTGCCGGACCTGCACCGAGAACAGTTACCAGGTAAACAGGCAGCAAAGGATAGACCATCTCGCTTGATACATCAGTAAGAAAACTTGTGATTCCCAGTAATATTATATTCAGCATAATCACTCCAGATAATCCAACGGCTCCTGAGGAGAGCCGTTCTTTCTTATTTCAAGATGAAGATGTGCGTCCATGCTACGGTAATTTGCATTACCGGTCTTACCAACTTTTCCGATTATATCTCCTTGCCGCACAAACTGCCCCTCTTTAACACACAACTCATTTAGATGCCCGTATACCGTAGATACAGAGCCAGGATGTTTGATCACGACAAATTTACCCATTCCACGGCTCGACTCAGAAGCTACAACTATACCGCAATTACTTGCCCGCACCGGAGCCCAGATATCTGCAAATAGGTCAATACCATTATGCAGCCTGCCTCCGCTGCGTTTGGCGCCGAATTGGCCCTCTCCCATAGAATCATTGCGTATTACAAAATCATAGCCATACTCTATCGGGCAAAGAAAAGTTTCTTTATCTAATAAATATATTGCCGCAGGAATAGAGATTAAAGAAATTATAAATATAATAATAAATGTTTTTTTCATTTCTTCGGGATTTTGGGAGGGATTATACCATATAAAATCGCCATAATACAAAAAATTATAAATAAATCTCCAAATCGCGTATAAAAACTCAAGTAATCTATAGAAGTAAATATCTCATGGGTTGCGTAGCCGGTGATAAATATCCTGTTTCCGCCTGCATCGCTGACAGAAGATAATATTTTTCCGGTAGGCGCTATAAATCCGGACACCCCGGTATTTGCCGAACGTATAACATAAACCCTGTTCTCAACAGCACGGAAAACCGATGATTGCATATGCTGATACGGCGCCGAACTAAGGTTAAACCAGGCGTCATTTGTGATATTGACCAGAAGCCTTGAGCCGCGTCTTACAAAATTTCTGGAGATCTCAGCAATATTATCCTCAAAACAAATTAATACGGAGAATTTAACCGGAGATGGAAATACCGTATATTCATTGCCTGCGGTAAAATCACCTATGGGCACAAATGGCTCCAGAAATTTCAGGTATTTTCTAAGAGGGATGTACTCTCCGAACGGAACCAGGTGGAGTTTCTTATAAACGGTGTGGTCTTCCTTGCCGGGAGAAAGCAAAATCGCTTCGTTATAATAAGCCTCCCCTACAGCATCAACCGCACCCAGGAGCATAAAGATCTTATTATCATCCGCAAATTTTCTTACTCTACCCAGATACCATGGCTCTTCCGAGATAACTACCGGGATAGCAGCCTCAGGCCAAATTATTATTTCCGGATTATCAGGCAACACCTCTCTGCTTAACCCAAGGAACCTGTTCATTATCATATCTCTGGATTTAACATCCCACTTAAGCTCTTGAGGAATGTTGCCCTGGATAACCGAAATCTTTATCCCTTTTTTATTTTCCCCGGGTTCTACTGCTTTGGACTTATAGCAACCATAGGACAAAACTGCGATAAGCAGGGATGCGGCTAACAGAAGTTTCCTTATTCTCAGCCCGGGCTTAGCATCTGATATAAGATAATTATAAATACATACATTAATAACCATGACCAGGAATGATACTCCCCAGGCGCCAAATAAATCAGCGATTTGAATAATATAAATATTCTGATATTGGGAATATCCCAAAAGGGCCCAGCCAAAACCAGTAAAGGCGTGGCTGCGTAAATATTCCAGCATCACCCATAATGCCGGGATGATTATTACGCCTGAGTTTTTATTCCGGCTAAATAGCTTTATAAACAGAGTAAATAACGCCGAATATAAGGATAAGTAAGAAACCATCAGCAAGACTCCCGGGACAGTAACGTGGCTCAGCCAATAAACTGTCATAGACCAGAAAACCAGCCCTGAGATATAACCTGATACGAAAGATTGCGCCTTATTTTTCCCTCTTATAGCCAAGAGCAACGGGATAAAAGCCACCCAGGCGGTTATCCAGAGATTAAAAGAGGGAAAAGAAAATGCCAGTAGAATACCGGAAAGAATACTTAAGAAAAAACCTTTTTTGCCGAGATTAAAAATTTTGTTTATCCTTTGGGGAATCATTTTCCGCAACATTTCTTGTATTTTTTCCCTGAGCCGCAAGGACAGGGGTCATTTCTGCCTACTTTTTCTGCTGAAGATTTATTGGGAAGGGCCTGATGGCTTATTTGTTGGCTACTGCTAAGGCTATCTTGTGTTAAAGATTCCGGCTGCTGGTTAAAAGACTTACTATCGGGATGCAACAGCTGCTGGCTTGACTCTTTAAAAACACCCTTAAAATCTGTGGCTGGTTTAGCTGGCTGGAGCCTGAATAAAATCTCAACTGCCTCATCTTCAATCTTATAAATCATTTCGCTAAACATATTAAATGCTTCACGTTTATATTCTATCAACGGGTCCCTTTGTCCGTAAGCACGCAGCCCTATACCTTCCCTTAGGCTGTCCATCGCATAGAGGTGGTCTTTCCATTTGGCATCTGTGATCTGGAGATAAACCATGCGTTCAAGGTGCCTTAACATATCAGCACCGATTGCTTTTTCTTTTTCATCATAGGCGCTGCGGATAATCCCGGATAATTTTTCAGCTAAAACCGCCCTATCGACTATGCTCCGTAAATCCGGCTCCAGATCAAGGCCGAATTTAGACTTTATCGCGCTGGATAATCCCTCGATATCAGTTTCCGCACCGGGCTCAGCAGGCAAATATATCGATAACAATTCATCAAGTATTTTGTCTGAGCCGGAGAGTATATCGTCCCTCATAGATGCACCATCAAGAACCTGCCTGCGCTGGCCGTAAATAATCTCCCTCTGCTTATTCATCACATTATCATATTCAAGGAGCTGTTTCCTTATTTCAAAATTGTGCTCCTCTACCCTCTTCTGGGCTATCTCAATGGATTTGGAAACCCAAGGGTGATCTATGACCTGCCCTTCCTCTAATCCAAGTTTATCCATTAAATTCAATATTCTATCCGAGCCAAAAAGCCTCATAAGGTCGTCTTCAAAGGAAACGTAGAACCTTGAAGAACCGGGGTCTCCCTGGCGGCCGCATCTGCCGCGCAGCTGGTTGTCTACACGCCTTGCCTCATGACGCTCGGTGCCTATGACATGCAACCCGCCAAGCTTAACTACTTCTTCATGCTCTTTTTGTGTTTTGATTTTATATTCATTCAGCAGCTTGCCATAAGCTTCCTCATAGCCTGGGTCAGCGCGCTCAAATTTCTGGTTTATTATACTCCTGGCAATAAATTCAGGGTTGCCTCCCAGCAGTATGTCTGTGCCGCGGCCAGCCATGTTAGTAGCTATGGTCACTGCTTTATACCTGCCGGCCTGGGCAACGATCTGGGCTTCCATTTCATGATACTTAGCGTTGAGCACCTGATGTTCGACCCCGCGCCTCTTTAACATTTCCGAAAGAAGCTCTGATTTATCGATAGATATCGTACCCACCAATACCGGCCTGCCGGTATTATAAAGTTCAACTATCTCATCAACTACGGCTTTCATTTTCTCATTTTTTGACTTATAAACTCTATCCTGAAAATTATTGCGTATCAGAGGCCTATTGGTAGGTAATACTACGACATCAAGCTGGTAAATATTTTTAAACTCATTTGCCTCGGTAAATGCCGTACCGGTCATGCCTGATAATTTCTCATACATGCGGAAATAATTCTGGAAGGTAATCGTAGCCAGTGTCTGGTTCTCCCTTTCGATCTTTAAGCCCTCTTTTGCTTCTACTGCCTGATGCAGGCCGTCTGACCAGCGCCTCCCCGGCATCATCCTGCCGGTAAATTCATCGACTATGATCACCTGCCCGTCTTTAATAACATAATCGACGTCCTTCTTATACAAATTGTGGGCGCGGAGTGCCTGGATCACATGATGGCGCCATTCCATAGTGCTGATCTCATGCAGGTTATCGATATTGAGCATGCTGCATACTTTTGATTCGCCTTCTTCCGTTAAATGCGCGGTGTGGGCTTTCTCATCGACCATATAATCATAGCCCTTAGAAAGGTCCTGGCCCTTATGTTTTGCTTCAATCTCTTCTTTCTCTAAAACCCTCCTGCCTCTTAACCGCGGGACGATCTTATCGATTATGTAATACTTGTCCGTTGATTCTTCTGCGGGACCGGAAATAATCAAAGGTGTGCGCGCTTCATCGATAAGTATAGAATCTACCTCATCAACTATGGCAAAATAAAACGGCCTCTGGACTAACGCATCAAGACTGTATTTCATATTATCCCTTAGGTAATCAAACCCGAATTCATTATTGGTACCATAGGTGATATCGCAGGAATAGGCATGCCTTCTTTCTTCATCAGAAATATCGTGCTGGATCACCCCGACGGACAAGCCTAAGAATTCAAATATGGGGCCCATCCAATCGCGGTCTCTTCTTGCCAGGTAATCATTGACAGTGACTATATGTACGCCTTTACCCAGGAGCGCATTTAAATATGCCGGCAGTGTAGCTACCAGTGTTTTGCCTTCGCCTGTTGCCATTTCTGCGATCTTGCCTTCATGCAACACTATGCCCCCCAGTAACTGCACGTCAAAATGGCGCAATCCTATAGTCCTGCGTGAAGCTTCGCGCACGACCGCAAAGGCCTCAGGCAGAACGCCGGCAAATATTTTGTTGCGCGTAACCTTGATTTTATCTTTTAAGTTTTGGCGTTCTTCCTGGATGCTGGCCTGTGATAATAAGTCTTCCAGCTCAGCTATTCTAGCTTCGTAGTCCTCAGATGATTTCATAATAGCCTCTCTAAACTCCGAAGTCTTGTGTTTCAATTCCGTGTCCGAGAGAGAGGATATCACAGGTTCCAGAGAGTTGATTTGCTCGACTATCGCGGCAAGCTCGACGATTTTATTGACCGATGGGTTGGGTATATCGGGGTGTAAATTTATTTTAGCAGAAGGATAACGTTGTTTTATTACCCTCTTTTTATTCTCTAAAGATCTTTTCTTGATGAATCCTAACATTTTTATATATTGCCATTGCTTCTTTTTTTTCTTAAATATGCCTCTATGAACTTTTCTAATTCTCCGTCCATAACACTAGAGACATCTCCTGTCTCATAGTCTGTGCGATGGTCCTTGACCATATTATAAGGATGCATGACATAAGAACGTATTTGGCTTCCCCATTCTATTTTCTTTTTGTCAGAATCATAATACTTGGATAATTCCTGCTCTTTTTTTGATTTCTCGTATTCATAAAGCCTGGCTTTCAGTATCTTCATGGCCATCTGTTTGTTCTGATGCTGGGACCTTTCGTTCTGGCACTGGGCGACTATGCCTGTAGGCACATGGGTGATACGCACCGCCGAATCTGTCGTATTTACGCTTTGGCCGCCTGCTCCTTTTGAACGGTATACATCTATGCGTAAATCACTTTCGCTGACTTTTAAATCAATCTCTTCATCTACCTCAGGAATTACATCTACTGACGCAAAAGAGGTATGCCTGCGCTTGTTGGCATCGAATGGAGATATACGCACCAGCCTGTGAACCCCTCGTTCAGCCTTAAGATAACCGTAAGCGTAATCACCGGTCATTAGCACAGTTACGTTTTTTATACCGGCTTCGTCTCCGGGAAGGACATCCATTACTTTAGCGCTATATCCCTGCTTCTCAGCAAAACGGATATACATCCTCATAAGCATAGAAGCCCAATCGCACGACTCAGTGCCGCCTGCCCCTGAATTGATGCTGAGGATGGCGTTATTTTTATCAAACTCTTCGCCCAGGAGTGTCTTAAACTCCAATCTTTCCAATTCCGCAGAAAGCTTGACAGTCTCTCCGGATAATTCGCTTAAAAAAGAACTATCCTGGCTGCTAACTATCCCGGCCATTTCCCTGATCTCTATGAATTTATTATAAGAAGCCTGCCAGGGCTCTACTATGCCTTTTAAAAACTTTAACTGCTTGACTGTCTTTGCCGATTGTATGCTGTCATCCCAAAAGCTTGCTGAAGACATCTGGTTAGATAAAGCATCTATTTCCTGCTTCTTATTATCTATGTCAAAGATAACCTCTTAGTTGCTGAAGTTTTATTTCTATCTGTGCCAGGCTTGCTTTTAACTCGTCTAACATTATTACTCCTTATACTTTTTGACTTTCATTAAGTCTTCCTGATGCCCCTTAAAGAAAGCACCAGCTCCTCTTCATTATCAGAGAAACGTTTGGCATTTTCTTCGGTGATCTTGCCCTCTCTGACCAACCTGACCAAATTTTGGTTAAAAGAAGACATCCCGAAAATATTGCCTTCTTCTATAAACTGGGGTATCTCCCAGGTCTTGGCTTCCCTGATAAGCCTGCTTATCGTCGGAGTCAAAAGCATGACTTCGTAAGCCGGTATTCGCCCGGCTTGGTTATTAAGCGGGAGCAGCCTTAATGAAATAACTCCTTTTAACAAATAGGAAAGCTGTATCCTTATCTGCTGGTGTTGATGCGGCGGAAAGAAATTGATTATTCTTTCCACAGTCTGCGCGGCATTTACCGTATGCAGGGTACTTAAAACCAGGACCCCGGTCTCTGCTGCCCTAAGGGCAGCTGCCATAGTCTCGACATCCATGATATTGCCGATAAAAATCACATCTGGGCTCTGCAGATTGAAAGAACGCAGCGCTACCGCATATGAGCTTACATCCTGGCCAAGCTCTCTTTGGTTTACAATTGACTGGTTGTCTTTAAATGTATATTCTATCGGCTCTTCTACGGTAAGGACATGCCTGTTTGTGTTGCTGTTTATATACTCTATCATGCTTGCTATGGTCGTGGATTTACCGCTTCCGGCACTTCCGGTCAAAAGCACGAGCCCTCTGCTTTCCGAACAAAGCTTCTTAAGTATATCCGCAGGCAGGAACAACTCCTCAAAATTAGATACCGTATTGTTAATATTCCTTATTACAATCGAAGGCCAATTCCTCTGCAAAAAAATACTTACGCGGAAACGCCTGGACATCTCATCGCTGTAAAGGGCAAAATCGATATCTAATTTCTGCCTGAAAGCCTCCCGCTGTTTCGGAGTAGTAATATCATCCACTGCTTTTAAGACCTGTTCAAGGCTTAATACCTTGTCTCCTACAGGCATGACCTTGCCGTCTATGCGCAGGTGCGGCACGCCTCCGGCACGGAAAAATAAATCAGATGCTTTTTTATCGACCATCTCTTTTATAAAATCTTTTATCAGCATGTAACACCTCCCAAAAAATTCAATATTAATAGTGGTTTATTATAGCACTAATTTGCTTATTTGTCTTTCCAGTTTTAACAGTATCCCCTTATTCTTCTTGCCGTAAGCATATCCGCCTATGTCCTTGCCGGAACTCACTACCCTATGGCATGGTATTATTAAAGGATAGGGATTTTTTCTAAGGATTGAACCTACTGCCCTGTATGCTTTAGGCCTGCCGGAGGCGCGGGCCACCCATTTATAAGTGCGCACCTGGCCTAATGGTATACTCAAAACTACTTTATAAACTTTTCTGGCAAAAGGGCTGATCATTTACCGATTATTTTTTTTCTTCTCAGGATATGGTGATAAGCGAGGGCAAAACGATGCGCTTCATCGCGTATCCTGCGCACTATATTCAATGCGGCAGAGTCTTTAGACAACCTTACAGGGCCTTTACTCTCCATGACATAAATATTCTCTTCGGCTTTAGCGATACTGGCTAAAGGAATAGGTGCAGCGAGCTTACCCAGCTCTTCGTAAACAGCCTGAAGATGCCCCTTGCCTCCGTCAATAATGATCAAATCCGGTAAAGGCAAGCTATTATTAAGAAGCCTCCCATAACGCCTTCTTACCACTTCTTTTATCATGGCATAATCATCGATTGCATCTATAGTCTTTATACGGAACCTGCGGTAATTGTTTTTATCAGGCGATCCTTTATAAAAACTTACCATCGAGCCGCATGCCTCTTTACCGGAAATATTGGAGATATCAAAAGCTTCAATCCTGTAAGGCGTCTTCTTAAGGCCCAACGCCCTCTTAAGTTCAACCAGATTATCTAAAGTAAAATCCTGTATATCCGAGTTAGAGATAGCCGCCAAAGCCCCTATTTGATCGCGGACATGAGCAGCCTCCTCATAATTATGAGAATCCGCCGCCTCCTGCATCTTAAGCCTAAGCCTGTTAGATAAATCCTGGTATTTAGAATTCAAAAACAATTTTATCTGTTCTATCAACTCATTGTACTGCTGTTTGGGTATCCGGCCCTGGCAAGGCGCAGGGCACAACTTTATCCTTCCATACAAGCACATTTTATGAGGCATATTCTTGCAGGAACGGAAACCGAATATTTTACGTATTAATTTAAGCGCCTGCTTGAGGAATGCGGCATCAGTGTAAGGCCCAAAATATACGGCATTATCATTTTTATCTATGGTTTTCTTCCGGCAAATAGAGATAACCGGAAAATCCTCATTGGTTATCTTTATACGCGGAAAACTTTTGTCATCTTTCTGGCTGATATTATAAGGGGGCTGCTTATCCTTTATAAGAGACGCTTCCAGGATCTCTGCCTGGCTTTCTGTATTTACTCCTATATATTCGGCATCACAGACTTTAAGCATCATTGCCTGGGTTTTGCCGGATATATTCTTACGCAAATAAGAAGATACGCGCTTTTTAAGCGCTTTGGCTTTGCCCACATACAATACGTTTCCCAGGCTATCTTTAAAGATATATACCCCGGGTGTATCCGGGAATACATTTATCTTCTCTCTTAGCTCTTTTTTGTTAACCATGCCTGTTTTTGAGTTCAAAAACCCATCTGAAAAAATCCCGCGCCTCTTTTACGCGGAATAAAAAACAAAAAATCAAATAAAAAACAGCTCCTATCAACACTATCCCCGATATCTTTAACAATTTTAACGGCATCGCCCCGTCAAAAGATGAATATCTAGAACAATAAAACAGCGCCATGCTCATGGCAATGCTGGCCAGCAAAATCTTTGTGAAAGAAAAAACAACTTCTTTAAGGCCGAAACCTCCGAGTTTCTTTCTCAACATAATTCCCAGCACCAGAAAGCTGATTATACCGGATAAAGAGGTAGCCAAAGCCAAACCTGCTAATTTCAAAGGGAACATAAAAATAGTATTGAATATTATATTTAAGGCTAAAGTAAGAATAGAAACTTTGGCCGGGGTTACGGTATCTTTTAAGGCAAAATAACAACATTGGATTATTTTTATGCCTGCGTAAGCAAAAAGGCCGATACTATAATAAAATAGCGCGCTTGCCGTTAAGCCTGTTGCATAGGCATCAAATTTCCCGCCCTGGAAAAGCGTAAAGACTATTTGCTGTGATAAAACCATGAACCCGGCAGAAGCCGGGATCATTATAAAAAATACCGTCCGCAGCCCCCAAGAGAGTGTTTTCTTTAAATTCAGGAGCCCTTCTTCCAATGCCTGCGTGGAAAAAGTAGGCAATATTACCTGCGCAAGGGAATTACTGAATATACCTATAGGGAATTGTATAAGCCTGTAGCCGAAATATAACCCGGCTACTCCCCCCTCTCCGACAATTGAAGATAAAGAGCCGTATACGGAATCAATAAAAGTATTTAACTGGTATATTGCCGAGCTACCCAGCCTGGGCAGCATAAGATGGCCTATTTCAAAAGCAGCCGGGTGCTTAAAATGTTTCGGGAACCTGAGACGGAACCCCTTCTTATATAAAACGGGAATCTGTATAGCTAATTGGAGCAGGCCTCCTATCAGAACACCAAGCGCTAGGCCTTTTATATTCTCGCCGAATATTAAAGCAAATACTATTATGGAGATATTTAAAATGCAGGGCGAAAAAGCCGGCACGGAAAAATGCCGGAGTGAATTCAGAATAGCTGCCGAATAAGCAGATAACCCTACCAGCAAAATATAAGGGAAAATCAGCCTGTTTAACCTTATTGTTGCTTCCAGTTTGTCCGGTTCGGCTATAAACCCGGGGGCTATAATACGTACTATAGCCGGAGAGAAAGTAATCCCTAACACTGTTATTCCGGCTAATACCACTAAAAGCAGGTTTAAAACTACATTCGCAAGCTCCCAAAAATCTTCTTTTGAATGCTTGACCTTATATTCGCTAAAAACAGGCACAAAAGCAGAATTTGCAGCACCTTCTGCCACTAAATCCCTGAAAAGATTCGGTATTCTGAAAGCTATTACAAAAGCCTGGGCATAAACATACACCCCGAACAGCCTGGCTATTACTATATCCCTGATAAACCCAAGCAGGCGGGAACAAAGTGTAGCAAGGCCGATTATCCCGCTTGATTTAGCTATCTGCCTGTTTGAATCATGAGTATTTTCTGTCCCCATGTTAAATATTGACACCTCTATTCAATTATGTTATATTTACTAAAATCATTCAAAAGGAGAATTTGATATGCCTAGACGCAGAACATCGATCAAAAGAAAACGCGCAGACAGCAAAAGGCGCCTGAGAAACCTAAAGATAAAAAATGAATTAAAGAAAGTCCTTAAAAAATTCAATTCTTTGGCAGCAGCAAAGAACATTGAGGAAGCGAAGAAACTTCTCAGCATGGTTTTTTCTAAGCTTGACAAGGCCGCCAAGAAGAATGTAATCCATAAAAGTATGGCTAGCCGCAAGAAATCACGCTTAATGCAGCGTATCTCCAAAAGCGCATAACTTAACAACCAGTTTTTCAAGGGCAAATTGAGCTTTCAATTTGCCCGTTTTCATTTCTATATCGCAATCAAGCAACAATTTAAGCTTCCTTCGCCTATCTTTAAGCGGACCCCGGTAATTCTCCCAGGAGTACCTTAACCCCCCCAGGATACGCTCGGGCTTTTCTCCTTTATCCAGCAATAACCCAAGCGTTCGCAAGGCATATCCAGGATGCTTTGAGTCTATCTGCCTTACTAAATTGAAAGTGTCAACCCGATCCTCCTGCCTGAAACGGAAGACTTTGGCTCCTGTGATGACCTGACGGATAAACTTGTCTTTTGCTTCAAACCGGTCTATATCCAGGATAAGCAGGTTATTTGTATGCGGCTTTGATGCATAAGAGATAATGAACTCCTGTATGCTTTTATCCAGAAGCTGGGCATGCCTTATAACTACGATCCTTTTATCGGATTTAAAGGGAAGGAATAATAATTTTTCTTGAAGATTGGCTAGTTTGGTTTCGCGGGCGCTGAAAGTATCGGTATTGAACTGTTCTGTTTCCTTATTTAAGAATTCTTTTTTTATCCTGCCTAGCTGCGCATCCTTTGAGAAAGGATCTTCTCCTATAAAAACATAAATCCCGTTATCAATTCTTACCATTGCTCAACTGTACGCTCGACTATCCTGCGGGCTAAATCATTAATGGCATCATTTACAGCCGTGGCTTCCGATTTGCTGAGTGCGCCCTGGGTAAAATAAGTATTATCTCCGGTAAAATTTCCTTCCTGCCAAAGCATCTTCTGTTCTTTCTGGTCCCACAAGGTGATATTTACGCTTATGCTTACCCTGTATTCCTTGACTTCATCGCTTTCTGTGTAACGCAAAGGGTCCTTGCGAAAATCAACCACCTCACCCTTTAGAATGAGATCGGCAGTTTCGGAATTCACCGGGCGCAAGTTACCGTCAAACAAATACTTATCGACGACCTTTCTGGTTACGTCTGTCTCAAGTTTTGGCCTGTATAATTTATATTTATTGGCGGTATCGGTATCCCTGGTTATGTCTATTTTATTGAGAAAAGGCGCAATATATATAGTACGGTATTTATTCGAAATCATGGACCGGGTTGTATACCCGCATCCGGTAAGCGCCAAGGTCATGAATAGCATGGTTGAAAAAATTGCAAATTTAATGAATAAGCCATAATTTATAGTGTGTCTTCTGCGACCTATCATTTCTTCCTTTCCAATACCCTCATTCTCTCTAAAGCCTTTGCCGCCCAAATACTATTTGGGTATTTTTCAATTATATCCTGATAATAAATCATGGCTGGCTTAAAGTCCCTCTGCTTCTCATAAAAGAAAGCTATATTATAACTACTTTCTGCCTCTTTTTCGTTAAGCTCCTGGATATTCTTTTCAGCTTCCCTGGATAATTCCGCATCGGGATGCTCCATTAAAAAGTCTTCAAACCTGTCCTTGGCATCCTTGGCAGCCCCTAAATCATAGTCCGGCCCGCGGGAAAGGCTTGCCCGGCATTCTGCAATCTGGAATTTGGCGGCCTCGACCCATTCGCTGTCAGGGTAATTATTAATGACTTTATCAAATGCTTCCTCGGCATCATAATAACGCATAAGCCCTTTAAGCACCAAACCCAGTTTATATTGCGCTTTGGCTGCCAACGGCCCGTATGTAGAGTTTTCAACTACTTTTGTAAAAATCTCTATTGCCGGGTTTTCAACCGCAAAAGTGGCACCAAGCCCTTTACGCTTGTACCCTGACATAAACTCTTCGCCTATCTTATATTCCTTCTCAATTATCTCCTGTATCCTTTCAGAAAAAGGGTACTTATCAATGACCTTTTGGTAGGCGGTGAAGGCTTCGTAAAGATTCCCCTGTTTTTCTTCTATTAAACCCAGGTAATACTGGCTTTCTGAAGCCTCAAAAGCTTTAGGGTATCTTTTTATAAGCTTTTTAAACTCCCTGTCTGCCTCGGCTAACTGCCCTGAATCATATAGGTCTTTAGCAAGTTTGAACTGCTCTTGCGGCGTGCCCTTGACCTGGTTCTTTGGATTGACCCATTTACCGGTTTTGGGGGTCCAAATCCAATAAGCGCCTGCATCCTGCGGTAAGAAAACAGCAAGAACAGAAATGGTTATAATAAAGAAAAAAGCCTTTTTCATATTAAATTAAAGTAACATAGAGCAGAATGTTTGTCAATTGCTAAGTAGGCAAAGTAGGTTTGTTCATGGTCCATAGTTCATAGTTACGGATAGCAGGCTAAGTAAAGTGGAAATGGCCTGCCGGGAAACGGTCAAAGAAGGCTATCATTTTTACCAAAATGAAAACCATAAGTTCCAAGGGAAGGCCGAAGACCCATGATAAGTCTTTAAACAACAGAGCAGAAATTATAAATATTAATCCGTTTATAACAATTAAGGACGCGTAAGGTACGATTATTGCATTTGCCACAACCGCGATTAAAGAAAAGGTCTTGAAATAATACAGGCTTAGCGGCAGCAACCCTGCCCAAACAGATAATGAAGAGATAATTAATAAAACCGGGAATTTAAGGTATTTATTCTTTAAGAGATACCCGAATATCGGCAATGATCTGATAGCCGGAACCAGTATTATCATGGCAAGCATACTTATAAAAGTGAACTGAAAACTTGGCTGAGCTATTTCTGAAGGGAAAAGCACCAGGATTACTAGAGCGGCCAGTGACAGGCAATTCAAGATATCCGGCTCCCTTTCTAAAACATAAGCCAATAATGTAACCGTAAACATAATTGTCGAGCGCATAAGCGGGCTACTTGCTCCAGCAAAAAGGCAATAAAATATCAATAGTATAACGGAAAAAGAAGTCCTCAATGCGTAAGGCAATCTCAATAACTTCAGGAATATCAGGCTGACGAACACTATGACACTTAAATGCAGGCCTGAAATGGAAATTATGTGCCCGGTACCGGTGTTTATAAACATTTTCTTAAGCTGCAGCGGTAAATCATCTTTTAACCCCAGCAGCATTGCATTTACCAGTGCCGACGATACCGGAGAAAGCCTGGAGTTGATAATCAGGCTTATCTTGCTTCTCAGCTTGGATAACCAAATAAAATTAAACACACCCCTGGCAGCTTTTTCCTGCGCCGGGCAGCTTTTAATGATAAAAATTTTTGATAACCTTTTTTTGCGGCTATCCGGGTTATCCATTAGGCGCGCCTCTACTAAAAGCCTGTCTCCAAAGGAAACCGGTTTTTGCTGCATATACGCCAGGAATTTCCCGCTGCATTTGCACCTGTATCCATCAACATTCATGCTGTATACGTTAAAGAAAAATGAAACCTTCCCCGGATATACTGTCGGCTGGCTGGCAACAACACCCTCTAAAATTATTTCCCTGGAACTTGGGCTGATAAAATTAGCTGCATCATCATCCGGCCTTAAATGCTCTGCCGCTAAAGCGAAGGCCCCTAGTGAAATAAATAAGAAAAAAATGATTAACAGAAAAATCCTATCGTGATTTATACACCAGAAACAAAACCCAAATAATATAATAACCGGAATATAAAACTGGATAAGCCCAAGATTTACCTTAAAAGCAAGGCCCAATCCAAGGCAGAAACTCAAAGCTATCCACAAACTTATATATTTCATTGATCGGCTTTCAAGAAATCCTTCAGCCTGCAGAATTTATTTTCTCCGACACCATGGATATTTTTTAATTCCTCTATATTTTTAAATCCCCCCTGCAAATTCCTGTATTCAATTATCCTATCAGCCAAAGAAGGCCCTATGCCTTTGATGCCCAATAAATCTTCATACTTGGCTTTATTTATGTCCAGCTTGAACTCGTCGGAAGAAACAAAATACATTCTTTCCATTTTTTGGCACTTCTTTAATAAAATTTTACTGCTGATCCCAATAAAGATAAGCGCCGCAATAAATATTATTGCCTTTTTTTCATCTTTGGTTAAGAAAAGCACATTTTTGCCCTCCTGATATAAGACGCATACAGATGTTATTTCTAACAGGGATTGGTTCATAGAGCATGGTTCATGGTTGGTTGTCTTAGCATGGATAAATGTAAGCGTCAGCATAAATTATCTATGAACCATGATCTATGAACTATGAACCAAATATCCTTTTCTTTGCATTCGCCAGATATTTTAGGTATAATTATTTATATGGACACCCCCAGGATCCTTGTAATCGACGACGACAATAACACCGTGCGCGAGATAACGGACCTTCTTAAACCCGAAGGGTTTGAAGTTTTTACATGTGGTAACGGCGAAGAAGCCTTGGGTAAGGTCAGAGGAATCAAGCCTGATATAATTCTGTTGGACCTTATGCTTCCCGACCAAAGCGGATTCAGGATTGCAAAAGACATAAAAGCCGAACCCAAACTTACGGATATACCGATTATTGCGATTTCACTGAAAAAAGAGGATATTGACAAACATATTGCGGCAAAAAGCGGGATTGCTGAATATTGCGAAAAACCGTTGGATTATAATAAATTGATCTTTATTATCAAGGATATATTGAAAAACAGGCAGGGGTAAATCAGACTACGATGTTGACAAGTTTGTTGGGCACGAATATAAAACTTCTGATATTCTTACCGCTAATCCAGGGTTGTACCTTCTGATCACGCAAGACTAATTCTTTTAACTCTTCTTCTCTAACATCAAACGGGACTGCGAGCTTAGAGCGCAGCTTACCATTTACCTGGACTACTATATCAACAACAGAATCAAAAAGATAATCCGGGTTATACTGCGGCCATTTTGCCTTAAATACAGATTCTTTGTTCCCTAAATTCTCCCAAATTTGCTCTGCAAAATGCGGGGCTATCGGGGCCAGCAACACAACTAACGTAGAATAATCCTCTTTATCTGCCCCGGACTGATATAAAACATTTGTCAGCTCCATTAAACTGGCAATCGCGGTATTAAATTTAAACTGATTTATATCATCAGTTACTTTCTTAACTGTTTTATGCAGTATTTTTGCGGTGGCCAGCCCTCCTGATTTATCTGCCGGGCCATCCCTTAGGTTATCCTGCAGGCGCCATACCCTGTTTAAGAACTTGGATGCTCCCTCAATCCCCCTGTCATCCCACTCCAGTTCAGTTTCCGGAGGCGCGGCAAAAAGTATAAAAAGCCGCAGGGCATCTGCACCGTATTTCTTTATAATCGAATCTGGGTCAACTATATTACCTTTTGACTTTGACATTACTTCGCCTTCTTTAAGGACCATCCCCTGTGTAAGCAGGCATGTAAACGGCTCGTCAAATTCCACCATCCCCAGGTCTTTGAAAAATTTAGTAAAAAAGCGTGAATAGAGTAAATGTAAAATAGCGTGCTCTATTCCCCCGATATACTGGTCAACTGGCATCCAATATCTAGCCTCCTGCTTATCAAAAGGCGCCTCATTAAAAGAAGGGGAACAGAATCTCAGGAAATACCACGACGAGTCAAAAAAAGTAGCCATGGTATCTGTTTCGCGCCTGGCAGAGCCATTGCATTTAGGGCATTTGACATTTACAAATTTTTTCACTTTTGCCAAGGGGCTGCCACCCTCACCGGTAAAAGGGGCATCAGCCGGCAATTCAACAGGCAGGTCATGATATGGGACAGGCACGATCCCGCATTTTTCACAATATATAACCGGTATAGGTGTACCCCAATATCGCTGTCTTGATATAAGCCAATCGCGCAGCCTCCAGTGTGTCTGGATTTTGCCTATCCCTTTTGCCTCCATCCACTTTGCAATCTCGGACTTTGCCTTTTGGTTATCCAATCCATCAAATTGCCCAGAATTAACCTGGAAACCATCCCCCTCATACGCTTCAGTCAATTCCTGTGGACTGTGGACTGTGGACTGTGGACTGTTTATAACTATTCTCATAGGTAACCCATGTTCTTTAGCAAAAAGAAAATCCCTCTGGTCATGAGCCGGCACTGCCATAATCGCGCCTGTGCCATACTCCATTAAAACATAATCACCGATCCAAACAGGGATAGTTTCATTATTCACCGGGTTGATACAATAACGGCCGCTGAAAATACCCTCTTTTTTAACATCTTCTTTGGAGAGTATGTTCTTTTTTTCTTTCTTTACCTTATTGATAAACTTCCTGATCTCTGGCTCATGTGCTATGCCTTTTATAATATCCTCGACCAAAGGATGCTCCGGTGCTAAAACTACGTAGCTGGCGCCGAATATAGTATCTACACGGGTGGTAAAAACCGGTATCGTGATATCATCATTGCCTTTAATTTTAAAATAAATCTCCACGCCCTGGCTCCTGCCGATCCAGTTAGACTGCATTGCAATAACGCGCTCCGGCCAATTTTTAAGCTTTCCCAGATCTTCAAGCAGCCGTTCTTTATATCCGGTGATCTTTAAAAACCACTGGTCAAGTTTACGCTGCTCAACTTTGCTATGGCATCTCCAGCACTCTTCACTTATCACTTCTTCATTAGCAAGTGTGGTTTCGCAGTTCGGGCACCAGTTTACATTCGAGGCTTTCTTGTAAGCAAGGCCCTTCTCAAACATTTTAAGGAATATCCATTGGTTCCACTTATAATAAGTGCTGTCGCAGGTAGATACCTCCCTTGCCCAATCATAAGAAAAACCCATCTTCTTAAGCTCAACGCGCATCCAGTCTATGCATTTATGGGTCCAGGCATCGGGCTTGGTTTTGTTCTTGATTGCAGCGTTTTCTGCAGGCTGGCCAAAAGCGTCAAAACCCATCGGATGCAGGACATTATAACCCTGCATCAACTTAAACCTTGCGGCAACGTCGGCAATGGCATAATTCCTTACATGGCCCATATGTATCTTGCCCGAAGGATAAGGGAACATCTCAAGCAAATAATATTTCTTATTGCCCGGAGAATATTCAGCGCGGTATAGACCGCTCTTATCCCAATATCCCTGCCACTTCTTCTCTATTTCCTTAAAATCATATTCCATATTACTTGTTATCGTTCCTTCTTAGCGGTATCAATGAGATCATCGTCTCTATGCCCTGCAATATTTTTTCAATTGTACATGGTTTTGTCAAATAATGGTCTGCCTCAAGCGAGTAGCATTGTTTTACCGATTCAAGCTCTGTCTTGGCACTCACGATTATTACCGGTATCCATTTATCTTTATATTTTTTTCGTATCTCCTTAAGCACGTCAAAGCCGTTGAGCTTAGGCATCATCAGGTCTAACAGCACTATATCGGGCAGGTCATTTACCATTTTATCTAATGCCTCCTGTCCGTCATAAGCAGAAGAAACATCGTATCCTTCCCTGGCGATCCTGGAACTCAAGGATTCAATAACATCAGGCTCATCGTCTACAATCATGATCTTAAATTTTTTTTCATTGTTCATTTTCTCAGTTTCCTCACTGTTTCCAAGTTATCAATATCGGAAGATTGATACTCTTTGGGGGTTTCTAATATAAAGGGCTTATCTTTAAGCCCTTTATGGTTAATGATATTTTTCATACCCGGGATGCCGATATAGCCTTTCCCTATATGCTGGTGCTTATCAAAGTGCTGCCCAAGTCTTGAAGCTGAGTCATTCAGATGTATCAACCTGATCAAACCTAAACCAACCAGCCTGTCTATTTCCCCAAGCATCGCATCCAGCCCCGGCTTGTTCGATATATCATATCCCGCAGAAAAAGCATGGGCGGTATCAAGGCATATGCCGAAACGCTGCCTGTCCTTCAAATTATCAAAAACCCGCTTGTGGTGCGTAAAATCATAACCCAGCCAGCTTCCGGAACCGGATGTATTTTCAAGCAGGATCCCGACTTTGGAATCTTTTGTTGCTAAGGCAATTTTATTCAGGGCAGCCGTCAATCTTTTAATCCCGAGGCTTTCAGATGTTTTCTTATGGCTGCCCATATGCGTTACGATAAAATCAGCGCCTAGTTTATCTGCTTCAACAATATCTTCAATATATGCGCGGATTGAAGCCCGGTAAAGCCCCGGCTCAGGAGAAGCCAGGTTTATCAAATAAGGTATATGGATAAAGACGGGGTTTATTTTAAATTTTTGCTTAGCCTTACGAAATTCATCGAAATCGTGCTCCCCTAAAAAATTATCGCGCCATCTTTGAGGATTGCGCGAAAATATCTGCATAGTATTACAGCCTAACCCATAGGCACGCTCAAGCGAATCATAAATATTGCCTGCTGCAGAAACATGGACCCCTAATATCATAATTTCACCCATTATACCCCAGGGGGTAAGGAGCGTCAAGGGCTACTTGGTTTATAGTTCATTGTTCATGGTTCATAGTTCATAGATAATCTTAATAGCTATAAGCGCTAACATAGTCCATGAACCTTGAACTATCAACCATGAACTTGTTTGGCAGCCAGAAGGTATTGACAATGCTATAGCCGAATGTTATATTTAATACACTAAATTTAAGCCAATATGGGGCTGTAGCTCAGTGCCGACGTTCACAAAATACGTGAAGTCGGCATCCCGACCGAATGCAAATGAGCGTCGGGACTGGGAGTGTATACTGAGCTTTAAATTTTAAATATGGGGCTGCTCCTCGGTACATAAGACAAGAGAAGGTAGCTCGGGACGAACGCAAAATATAATAATGGGGCTGTAGCTCAGCTGGGAGAGCGCTTGCATGGCATGCAATAGGTCGAGGGTTCAAATCCCTCCAGCTCCACTTCAAATTTTCCGACAAGGAAAATTTGAAGTGGCACTAAACGAGCGTAAAACGGTCCGACAAGGACCGTAGTGAGTTCAGTGCCTTGGATTTTAATTTTCCGACAAGGAAAATTTGAAGTGGCACTAAACGAGCGTAAAACGGTCCGACAAGGACCGTAGCGAGTTCAGTGCCTTGGATTTTAATTTTCCGGTAAGGAAAAAATTGGTGGATGCCGCAACGAGCGTAGCCGAGCGACAAGTGAGGCAGCGAGTGCGGCGCCACCACATAACTATTTTCCGACAAGGAAAATTTGAAGTGGCACTAAACGAGCGTAAAACGGTCCAAATCCTTCGGGCTAAAAGGCCCCAGGATTGATTTGCTGTAGCTAAAAGTAAGGCAAATCAGCAAATGCCGTAGCTAGCATTTCCTGGTAAATATTCTTACCTCAAAACAAATCTACTTATGCCGAGGTGGTGGAATGGCATACACGCCAGTCTCAAAAACTGGTGAGGGCAACCTCGTGAGGGTTCAACTCCCTCTCTCGGCATTATATTGCTGCGAAGCCCTACCTACTTGAGCCTACTTAGGGCGTAGCAGAATTACCACATCATAATCCCATGTTGATTCATTTCGCGGGCTTCTTTTTCCGGGGGGCGCTTATTTAGCTCGGTAATACCTGAGGTGCTATTATCTTCTTCGTTATTTTCGTCCGGGGATCCGGAAGGCTCTTTTTGGGAAACATCCACGCTTTGTTTATCAATGATATCTTGCTTATCCGATAAAGGTTCATTATTTATTACTGACTCAACAGGCTCTTTCTTTTTCGGAGGTTTTACAACGGTAATACCGGGCACCGAGGTAAACCCGCTATAAGACTGCTGACTTGTAAATGAAGGACCGGGAAATTCAGTTCTATGGACACGGGCTTGCCTTTTCATCAATGTAGGCTGTTTATTATCATCCTTAAAACTTATGGACATAGTCAGCGAAAAGACAACCGCTGCTAAAGCTGCAGTAATAATATATATTGTCTTTGGCTTCATATATTAATTCTCCTGCCAGGATAAAGTTATATAATCGCCGGTTGTTGGCATGTAAGGCGGCGGGTTGCTCAGCAATCTCGGGTCATAAGAATAATCTTTTGAGTACCCGCTTACTTTTGTCCCGGCCAGGCTGTTAAAAGTCCCGACGGGACCCCTTTCATCCTGAATTATACCGCCATAAACAGATAATGTGCCTTTAGCCGGGCCTACCCACCAATCCTCCATCATAAAAGATGTACCCAGGGACATCATGCAAGCGTCTATCTCAAGATCGTGAGGCGCGTCATAACTTACAACTATATCTCTTTCGGAAATAACCCCGAGGACATCATCGGAATTGGGGTTAAGCTTTGGGTCATCGGCGTATACAATGCTATCCGGGATGACCACATCACTGCTGGAACCGACCGTAAGCCTTCCATTAAGCGTTCCGGAAACATGCAAAGAACCGTTATTGACAAAGAGGGCGCCGTTTGCCGGTAATGGCATATCTTTGTCTTTCCACTTTTTCTTGGAATTAGTGACACTCATTGTCCCGTCGCTGTTTAGTACCACCTTTGTATTGCCGCTTAAATAAATGCCTTCGCTGCTATTTGCCGCTGAGCGCAGGCTTAAAGCCTGGTTAGGCATTGTTGTTGGCTGCACTCCGAAGTCAACTCCTTCCAGAAAAACTGGTTCATCATAAGGTGAATTGGAAGTCTGCTGCAAATTAACATTAATACCGTTATTATAAAACCTTATATAGTCGTCTACGGAGCGGACCTCGCTTTCAAAAACAGGATTGCCATAAATATTGAAGTGAGAATTGGTATGCGTTGGGCCGTTTAGCCTGTCCTGCGTCCAAAACCAGACATTTACTCCTCCATAAACCTCCCGATCCGTAAACCAGAGATACCGGGCGTAGTTATCAACCTGTACATAATTAGTCAAAGTGCGGGTTATATTCCCAAAAGACCCTGAAGACCTTACCCTGTACCTTCGGATACTGGAATTGGCTCCCACCATGCCCAGGTCAAAGATAGAAACTGTATAGCTGCCTTCGCCTAAATTCTGCGCGCCCCCCCACGGATCAATCTTGTCTCCTACGGGCGGAGAAGGTTGCGTCCTTAACCAAAAAATTGCCCTGTCTAAACCCGATTCAGCCAGGTAAAAAGCGCGCGTTCTCCTTCTGAACCTATCCGAGGCCATATTTTGGCTTATACTTACCATAACAAAAAGCCCGCAAAAAATAAGCAGCACGGTAATTGCAAAGAATGTAGTAATTAAAGCTACTCCCTTTTTATTTGCTAACCTTGGGAAGAAATATTGCATTTATCAATTCCTCATTTCTATTACCATTTGCCCGGCGTCCTGTAACTGCCTGCCAGAAGAAGAAATCTTGCGCGCCGTCATATCAATCTGTAAGATATTAACAGGGGAAAGCGGCCTGCTGAACTGTAAACTGACAATATCGTTTGCAAGCACATTAGTAACACCGGATGAAGTCCTGATTATTTGATTAGAACCGTTTAAAGCATATGTAATAACGGCAGACCATTCAATAGCGCCAAAATCATCCAAAACCGTCCCGTCGCCATTAATATCCTGAGGGACACTGAATGTGATAGTCGAACTACTATTGCCGCTTGTTAAACTCACCAGCGCGGGGCGTGCCTCTTTTAACTCCCTTTCCATCCTCATAAAAGTTCTGATTATCTCCTGGCGCAATTGCACTGTTAAATCCCCGGTAAATACTGCGCTCCTTCCTGCTTCCATTACCTGAAACACAGCAAGTATTAATAATATCAGGATACTTGAAGCAACAAGTATTTCTATTAGTGTAAGGCCCCTTTTCATATCACCTGTTGGCTATTAAAGTTGTCGCCTTTACCGTGGAATCAATGATCCCGTTACCATTTACATCTTCTCCCGGATCAAGCATACCGTTTAAATTTGCATCTTCTCCGATTACCCTGTTACCCTGCTGCCAACACACGCTTATATCCACCTGTAAAAGCTCGGCATTTGTATCATCAACATAAACTACTCCCCTGCTTAAAGGTATATCGTTTAAAACAAAATTTAATCCGTTATAATTAGCGGATATCTGTGTAAAATCGCTGCTGCGTATCCCCTCCATCAGGCTTAACGTAGCATTAGTAGCTATATTAATGTTCTTAGCGGTAGTAATAAGTAAAAGGCAGGATATGTAGGTTATCAGTATCGCGCAAAGCCCAAACACCATTATCGCCGTGGCAAGAAGCGTCTCTACCAGGGCAAAAGCCCTGGCCCGATATCTTTTCTCAGGGATTGGCGTGTGAAGGATATTTCTCATCACTATAAAAGTATATGCTTAAATATTATTATATCAAAAAACACCGGCTAAAATAAAGAGATACTTTTATTTGCTGGCGATGCTCTTTAAAGTAAAATTCCTATTCAGGTAAGGGATAATTGTGCGGTAAACACGTTGGGCGATAACAGCGTAACCATTTTCATTAGGATGCAGGAAATCGCTCTTCATACTGGGGTTAGTGATTATTCCTGTTAAAATCTTTGGGATAAAAATAGCGCCTCTTTCTGATGCTATGTCTTTCAAAAGCTTATGGTAATCGCTAAGTAAAATGCCTGTACTTATATCTAACAACGCTACCATTGAGCCGCGTCCATGTATATGATCAATCATTTTATTTACGTTTTCAGCGGTTTGCGTTTTTGGTATTTTCTTGAGAAAATCATTACCGCCGAACTCAATAACAACAAGTAAGGGGTCTTTTTCTAAAACATCTTTGTTAATCCTGTTTAAGCCATCGGTTGAAGTATCGCCATCTACCCCTGCGTTAATGACCTGCCACTGCGTTATGCCGGCTAAAACCGCAGGATAGCTTTTATCCGGGTCAACGCCGTAACCAAAGGTTATGCTATCCCCGAAACAAATGATATTCGTGCCCTTAGAATCAATATTCTTTATATCCCTCTTCTGACACCCGATGATCCCAAAGAATAAAAATAAGGCCAAGATAAAATTTGCCGCCTTAATCCATGAACTATGAACTATGAACAGTGAACTATCCTTCCCCATATCTCAACCTCAATTGCCCACAGGCAGCATCAATATCCTGTCCGCGCGGCTTACGCAGCGTCACGTTTATGCCGTGTTTAATAAGGCACCCTTTAAAAGCAGCGGCATCTTTCAGGCCCGCCGGCTCAAGTCCGGATTCTTCTACGATATTAGATACTATAAGATTAACCTTGATTGTGGATAACCCTTTTAATACTTTAACTAAATTAAGCGCATCCTGCAATGTAGAATTAATGCCCTTAATAAGGATGTATTCGAAAGTTATCTGCCGGTTAGTTTTCTCGGTATATTTTCTGCAGGCTTTAATCAGATCACTTAGAGGATAAACCTTGTTTATGGGCATCAGGCTTGACCTTGTCCTATCATCTGCAGCATGCAAAGAAACCGATAGTTCGATTTGCAGCCCTTCGTTACTGAGACGCTCTATGCCGGCAATGACACCGGAAGTTGAAATGGTTATCTTCCTTGCGCCAAGATTAATGCTGTATTGCGAATTTATTATCCTTGCCGCCTTGATAACATTATCGTAATTATCTAACGGCTCGCCTGTGCCCATAAAAACGAGGTTAGTGAGGCCGCCGGAAGCATCTCTGTCAAGGACAAGAATCTGCTCAATTATCTCAGAACATTCCAGGTTCCTGACAAATCCCTGAATTCCGCTTGCGCAAAATTTACAAGCAAACCTGCAGCCGGCTTGCGTAGAAACGCATCCCGTAACCCTGCCTGCCGCAGGGATATTCACCGCTTCAATAAGATTGGCATCATTCAAAGAAAAAAGGTATTTTTGCGTTCCGTCTCTTGACCGTGTTATGTTCCTTATGCTTAAATCCTGAATAGAATATTTATTTTTGAGTTTTTCTCTTAAGCTTGACGGCATATCCGACATTTTTCCGAAATCAAAGACTTTCCTCTTATGTACCCAGGCAAAAATCTGCCGGGCGCGAAAAACAGGCTGACCACATTCGCGCAACACTTTCTCCAACTCTTCAAGGTTGAAATTATTTATGTTCATCCGGATTCAATAAGAACCTGTCCTGAGCGCTTCTTTATCAATCTTGCCTGTCCGGTTCTTAGGGAGACTTTCCTTATATTCGAAATAATGCGGGATTTTAAAATGCGCAAGATGCTGTCTTAAGAAAAATCTTATGTCCTCCTCTGAAAGCTGCCTGCCTTCTTTAAGGACAATGAAGGCCTTGGGTACTTCGCCTCTTAGTTTATCGCTTACTCCTATAACAGCTGCTTCGCTTACATCCGGATGGCTGTAAATCACTGATTCAACCTCGGGCTCAAAAACTATTTCTCCCCCGACTTTTATCATTTCTTTTTTTCTGCCGACAATGTATAGGTGCCCATCGTCATCAAACCTGCCCAGGTCTCCGGTATGGAACCATCCGTTACGGATCGTCTGAAGCGTAAGGTTCTCATCTTTATAATATCCGTCAGTAACCACCCAGCTTTTGACAACAATTTCGCCTATTTCGCCTCTTGGCAATTCTTTGTCCGGCGTATCCAAACCCTCTGCGGAAAATATCTTCACTTCGATCCACGGGGCAGGACGGCCTACACTCTCGATTTTATTTGAGCCCATAGGCAGAACCGTAGTTGGGGCGTTCGTTTCGGTCAGGCCCCAGCCGTTTAAAATATAAGCACTCGGGCAATATTTATGGAACCTTCTTAATGCCTCGGGGGAATTTGAGGCCCCGAAAGTAACTATCCATCTGAGCGAAGAAAGATCGATATTTTCAAATTCTTTTAACTGAAGGAAGGCATAATACATCGAGGGCACTATCCAGAAGCAGCTCACCTTAAAGGCCTCTATATTTTTGAGGAACTCTAACGGGCTAAACCGCTCCATAAGCACAACCGTAATGCCAAAAGAAACACAGTTTAAGATATAAATCAGGCCTCCCAGGTGAGAAAAGGGCAATGCGCACAAGGCAATATCCTTGTCGTTTAAATCCGTAAAAAAACTCATTGATTGTACGGGAGCGCCTAATTGACGGTAATTTATCAGGACACCCTTGGGTTTACCGGTAGTGCCTGATGTGTAAAAAATAATCGCATAATCCTTTTCTGAATAAGCTTTTTTCGGGCCTGCCTTATAGGTAACACACATATCATCGAATTTAAGGAATCCGCTATCAGAAGGATTAGATACAATAATATGGGTAAGCTTTGTGTTTCTGGATTTTATATTATTTAGTGATATCACCGGTTTCTGCCTGGCGATAAGCACTTTTGCCTCTGAATGCCCAATACACGAATTCAATTCATCTTCGGTAAGCATATAGTCTAAGGGGACAACCGCCAACCCCATACACCATGCCGCCAGGTAGCTTATGAAATATTCAGGGCAATTAGGCAGGTATATAGCTACTTTATCTGAATTCTTAACGCCGATTTTTGCGAGGCTGTCTGCTAAAGAATATACCTTGGTTATTAATTCCTTAAAAGATATCTGGCCGCCTCGAAAAATTATAGCCGGTTTATCGGCATCTGTGTTTATACGCTCCTGCAGTGTTTTAATAATATCCATTTAACTCTTTTTGCCTTTTTCTAACGATTCTACAAAGCTGGAGATGTTTATACTGTCTTTTTCGTTCAAACCCAAAAAGCTTATACCCAGCCTGTATCGACCGCCGGGCTCAGCTATGCCGTAACGCACCTGCCCTTTCACTTCCATATTGCCATAGAAATCGGCATGGTCTTTGTCCGAACTCATAAGCGTAAATTTTATCCATACATTAGTTGAAATGGGGATATTTGTCTTTGCCAGGATTGACATACCGCCCTGGCTTATATCAAGCATAGTAGCCCTTTCCTCTTTAGACCCCTGCATGACCACCACGTCCAAAGGCCTGTCAGGATGATAAACTACTACCAGGTTTATCTTAACTCTTTTAAACTTACGCCTCTCTTGCCCGGAATAATTATTACCCACATCCGCCTCCTTGTTAATTATTTCCACCTAAAATGAATGTATATCCTTCCCCACCCCTCTTTTGATTTTTCAAGACGGTGGTAAAGAATACGCTTATCTTTACGGTTTAGAAAATTCAGTATCCTTTTTTTAATATCCTCTGACGCCTTGCCATAAGCTATTTCGATAAGCTTAGCACGGTTCTCAACTGCTTTATTTAGGATTTCATCTATTTTACCCTCTAAGTCCGATGCTATCGGGTATAAATTCAGTTTAAGCTTCATCAAAAACCATACCAGTAGTTTACCAGAGGCTTGCCTTGCGGGTTCCGGTCAACTATGACATTCTTAAGCCCGGTATATTCAAGAAAACCTTCCCGGCCAAGCTCTTTACCGAAACCGCTCTGCTTAAAACCGCCGTAAGGAGCCTGATTGTAAAACATACCGTAAGTATTTATCCAGATAATGCCGGCGTTTATCTTATTTGCTATCTCATCGGAAACTTCCTTATTATTGGTCCAAATAGACGCTGCCAAAGCAAAATCACTGTTATTAGCTATTTCAACCGCTTCAGCTATGGAAGAGAATTTCATAATACAGACAACCGGCCCAAAGACCTCTTCTTTAAATACCTCCATGTGCGCATTTACATTAGTAATAACGGTCGGTTCAAAATAAAACCCATTTTTTAAGGAAGGGTCTTCCGGCGCCCTGCCTCCGCAACAAACGTGTGCCCCTTCTTTTTTTGCTTTATCTATATAAGTAATGATTTTCTTTATCTGTGAAATCGAGATCAACGGCCCCATTTGAGTCTGAAAATCTTCTCCCTGCCCTAGTTTTATTGACCTGGTTTTTCTGACAAAGGTTTCAACAAACTTATCGTAAATTTTTTCATGAACGAGTATGCGTGACATCGCCGTGCACATCTGGCCCTGATTCAGAAATATCGAACATAGATTGCTGTTTACTGCAACATCAAGGTCCACATCATCCATAATAATGCTGGCAGATTTACCTCCTAACTCCATTATCAGTTTCTTGACATTAGTGGAGGTATAATTGATTATCTGCCGGCCGACCTCGTTACTACCGGTAAATGATACCATATCAACTGACTTGCTTGCGCAAAGCAGCTGGCCGGCTTCGGCGCCTGGCGCGTTTATAATATTTACCGCTCCTTTTGGAAAGCCTATATCATGTATGATCCTGGCTAATTCTAAAACACTTAAAGGTGTCAGGCTTGAAGGTTTTAAAATCACGGTGTTACCTGCGCACAGCGCAGAGGCGAGTTTCCAGGAGGCGATTAACAAAGGATAATTCCATGGGATTATCAATACGGCTACGCCGCGGGCCGAACGCATAAGCCTGCACTCTGCCTCTTGCTGTATAGATATTTTCTCTTCACTCAGGAACTTCTCAAAATTATCCGCCATATACTCAAAGCTCTTAGCCGAAGACGGGATATCCATAAATGTTGTTTCTTTTATCGGCTTGCCGGTGTTAAGCGTCTCTATCTTTGCCAACTCTGCTGCATTATCCAAAATACCCTGCTTAATCTTTAGGATGAATTCCCTTCTTTCATCATACCCCAGCCTTGGCCACTGGCCACGGTCAAAAGCAATGCGCGCTGACTCAAGGGCATTCTCCAGTTCAGCCTTTGAAGCAAGAGAAACTTCTTCAATAACCCTGCCTGTTGAAGGGTTCAGGATTCTTTCCTTTTGCTTCGTCTCGATAAGCTGGCCGTTTATTAATAATTTAGTATTCATTTAAATTTCACCTGCTTAAATATTT
The DNA here is from genome assembly GCA_003598025.1 of Candidatus Omnitrophota bacterium. Taxonomy (NCBI): domain Bacteria; kingdom Pseudomonadati; phylum Candidatus Omnitrophota; species Candidatus Omnitrophota bacterium. The sequence continues at coordinate 77,607 of QZKH01000002.1, read as the reverse complement.
CGAAGAGCCGGCTAAAGGGCACATACCATTTTGAAAGCTGGCCCAATTGGCCTTCCAATTTCATCTTCCCCTGCGTAACAGCTACAAATGAATCGAGCTTGCCTAAAAATACCTGTTCCCAGACTGCCGCAGGAGCTGAAATTACAAAAGGAGCATCCGCATCACAGTCCAGCCTGATTATCTTTCCTTTATCAAAATTAAATTTATACGCCTGATTTGTTTCGTTAAGCTTTATTGCAAGGTTTACAGTCAAATCAAGCTCCTTGCCCTTTTGGGCAATAAAATCGTCATCATTGACCAAATCGACTATTGCCTGTATATGCTCTTTTGAAAACATAGGATATACCTTATCAGAAGATAATCTTTCTTTAATGACCTCTTCGGCATTGCTTAAGTTGCCTTTGCTGAACAGCCTGGCAACCACTGCTGATTTTATTGCTTCTTCAAGGGCCTCGACTAAAGCAAGTGCATCCTTAAAATTATCAGCAATAGACACCACACCGTGGTTTTTTAAGACAACTATATTGCTATTTTTCAGCGCCTCGATTACGGGTGCGGGGTTAGTAACGGTGGGGGTATCCTGTTTTATGACCGGGACATTACCTAAATAAAACCTGGTTTCAAAAGTCATTGCCTCAAGATTATCATTTACCGCAAAATAACCGTTAATTAACGGCGGGTGCGCATGTAATACTACGCAAGCTGCGGAATTCTTATAGATGAGGCTATGCAAGGGGAGTTCAGAACTGGGTTTATTTCTATCGCTGCACTTAAGGCTATCTAATTCTACCGAAACAATATCTTCCGGGCTCAGCTGACCCAAAGCCGTTGAAGTAGCTGTTATAAGGATAGTTTTAGGGTCTATCTTTATGCTCAAATTCCCTGACTTTGCAACCGCAAGCCCGGCTTCATATAATCTTTTCCCTGTTTTGATTATCTGCTCTTTGGCTAAATCTATTTCACTCATATTAAATCCCCATGTAAATATGCCTAGTGATCAATTTATCGGGCGTAATATCAAATGCCGGATAATAACCGTTTACGCCTTCAGGAGCGATTTTCTTCCCGTTAAAAACCAGTAATTCATCTTCGGGCCTTATTTCAATCTTTATATCGCTCCCTGCCTTGGCGTTAGATGCCGGAGGGCAAACCGCATAAAAAGGTATTTTAAAGTGCTTGGCAAGCAACGCTATCTGGTAAGTCCCGATTTTATTTGCGATATCTCCGTTTCGCGCTAAATGGTCTGCACCGACGACAACTTTTGATATTTTTCCTTCTTTCATTACCTGGGCAACCATATTGTCGGCTATTACCGTAACATCAAAACCGGAGTTCTTTAATTCCCAGGCAGTCAGGCGCGAACCCTGTAAGTATGGCCGGGTTTCAGTAACATAAAAACGGATCTTTTTCTTTTCTTTTCTAGAAAAATCCGCTGCAAGGCTTAAGAGCCCGCTGATATTACAATGGGTAAGTATTGCGTCATTATTCTTAATCAATTTACTTAAGTCTTTAGCTTGCCTTATACGCATGTTTTTAAGCATCTCCAGGAAGCTTAATATTTTTTTCTCGAGTTTGCCATCTGCCTGGGCCCAGCTTAAGACCATATCGGTAATATATTTGAATGAAAGTGTAGGCCGTGTTGAATTTAAGGCATTAGCTATCTTCTTGAGTAATGGCAACGTGTTTTTCTTGGCGTTATTTTGCTTGAGGATAAGCAAGAAGGTATAGAAAACTAACAAGACCTGGCCTATTGCGCGGGTTTTCATCTGTTTGATTACGCGGCATGAGTCTTTATAATCCCTGACGGTAATAAAGTTCAGCTTGTGCGGAAGCAGGGTTTCATCCAAAACAATTATTTTATTACCCTGCAATCTGATTGGCCAAAATAGTGGTGAATATTTCATGTGCCATATCCTTTTTATTAGGGACACTTCTGCTTTAATCTAAGAACCGTCCCTCCTTGATTAAGAAGCGGCTTCAAGCTCTTTTACGGCCTCCAAAGCAATATTAATAAGATTTGTCTCTGCCATGTAATACAAAGGATTCATAAAGCCCATCTCACCTGTTATAACATTGTCGCTTACTGCCAGAATTGAACCTGCTTTAACATTGTGTACCTGGGCGATCGTTAAAAGTGTTGAAGAGACCATATCTACGGCACGCGCGCCCTCCTTGCGTTTTGCTTCGACTATCTCCCTTGTCTCGCGTAAAAGCGCATCTGTTGTCCAGGCAGTACCGCGGTGCACATTAAGCCCTTTGCTCTTAGCAATATGGTATACAACATCGCTTATCTCTTTATTAGCCTGCGTCTTAAAATCTTTATCAACATAATACGGCGTAACGCCGTCTCCCCGGATCACTTCGTCAACGATGAAAAGATCGCCGACTCTTATATTTTCATCCAGTGCACCGCAGGTGCCGATCCTGATAATGTTTTTTATTCCGGCATTGCACATGACTTCGGAAGTAATTGCAGTATCCGTTGAAAACCTTCCGCCGTTGATCCCGGTAATTTTTATCCCCTGGTAAGTCCCGGTATACATGGTATATTCCATAAATGAGAAATTCTTTATCGGGCTCTCAATTTTTTTCATGAGTACATCGAGCCTGTCTTTTGGCCCGGGCACAATCGCATATTTTCCCACATCTTCAGGCCTAAGCTGGACCATTTGTGTTAAATCTTTACCGGTCAGATGGACTTCTTTTTGCATCTGCATAATTGTATCCTTTCGCTTACTTGATCACTTACTGACTCCAACATCGACTTTACTTATTAATAGAATTATCCAGCTCATTATTAAATCACTGTTTCTTAAATAATTGACTGACTGTTACAAATATAAGAAGAGCACCTATTATAATTAAGAATGTATGAACTAATGTCATAACATTTTCATAACTGATCTTTAACAAGTCAATTTTTTGCGTGAGTTCTGATAATTGTATTGATGTAACTTCGGTCCTCATCCTGGAAGCGTCTAATACCACTGAAATCCTATTGATAATATTTGCCAAACGTGATATGAGTCTTAAATTCAATAGGAGACCCATATAGGACAATAGCACAAGAATATATAATATAAAAATATCGTGTCTACAAGTCCAAGATTTCATTATTTTCTGCAGAAAATCTTTCATTTTGCTCTCCTTAATATTAGCTAACGATAAGAAAGACTTAACACATTATGCTTACCTTGATTATTTTTTAAGTTCTCTCCGTGCTATGCAACAAAAGCGGATCGTTAAGCTTTCTTAAATTTAATCAATAGAATTAAAAATACTCAATAAATTACAACCTAAAATACCCTTCCTATCTTCTTCTGTAATCTCCAAATTATTCACCGCATTAATCCCTGCTTTTATATCCTTCTTAGCCGGCCAGTCACTTCCCCATAAAATATGCTTAGGCCCGAATAATTCAAGCGCGGCATCAAAATTTGCTTTTGTAGTATCCCCGCTTGTATCAACATATATATTTCTAAGCAATTCTGAAGGTGCGCTCCCTAAATCTTTGACGAAATCCATACCGCGCAGCATAGCATAAGTCGTGTCAAAACGATGTTTTAAAAACGGTATTACTCCGGCAAAATGCGCGAAGATAAATTTTACATCCGCAAAATCCTTTAAAATACCTGACATAAGTAATTTACCGACAGATATCGTGGAATCAAAGACATATTCTATTACCGGGGTAAGGAGCGGGTCATTTACTCTCTCAAACCCGATAGGATGCACAATCTGGGAATGAATAAAGATAGGAATATTTTCTTTTTGCGCTGTCTTATAAACCGGGATGAATATACTTTCATCCAAATAATGGCCGTTATAACTTGAAGCCAATGAAATCGCTCTAAACCCAAGTTTTTCCCTGGCGCGCTTTAATTCATCAAGGGTATCCTGGCTGTTGTCGACGGGCAATATCGCTGCGCCGATAAATCTTCCCGGATATCTCTTAATGATCTTACCTACATTATCATTATAGATATGCGCTACCTCGCTGATGCTGCCAAGCTTAAGATGAGCATCAGAGGTAGGATATGTAAGCACTGACTTCTTAATCCCCGCTTCATCCATCATCTTAAGCTGGGATTCAATATCGCCCCATCCCTTATGGAAAAAATGGGCGTTGTTTATAATCTCTTCCGGCAACCAGTGGCTGTGTGCGTCGATAATCATATTAATGCTCTGTGCTTTTTATGATGCGTTCAGTCATTTCGTCTTCATATAAGCTTTTTATTTCGCTAAGGGCCTTCTTGCCCAACTCTATTACTATTGTTTTTTCTACAGCCTTTAACCTTAAAACCAGATATAAATACTCATCCCGCAATTCCTTGCCGTTGTATTTAAGGCCTATCCCGTCCTTCTTCTTATTATCAATGTATTTTTCAAACTCAGCGATCTTAGTTTGGACCATTCTGCCCTTGTCCAGCATCTTTAACTCTCTAAGAACGATACCGTCAACCTCAAGCTGGGTAAACTTCCTCTCCACCTTATCTAAGGCTTCTTTAGCCATTTTATAAAACCAGATAAGATACCTTTTTTTCAAATTACGAATATCCTTCTTATCCATATCTTTAGGTCCGTTTCTTCAACTCATCAGGGACCGTTTCTCTCATTGACCAGAGAAGTGCCCCCCATTATTATTTATTCCAGCTCAACCTTATCAAAATAGACCGTGCCTTTTGCTTCAGGCAAAACCTCAAACTGAAAGCTCTTTAGAGGAAAATCAAGCTCCAAGTTATTATCTGCATCCTGCGGCTGCCAATCATCCCTTGCCATAAACTTATTAAACTCGCAGACTATCTGCTTCCAGCCTGTAAAATTATCTTCAATCAGGAATCTCCAGATTTCACTGCCGCTATCCTTTATATCAAAAGCAACCATTGCCCCGGAATTGCTGCCGAACATATAAAAACTTATTTTGCTGTAACCACCCCATTCAATATCTTCGGGTTTAATCAACCATCCGGCGCCAGCTGCGTCTAAACTGGAACCGCGGGCAGCCCACATATATCCACCGCTAATCGCATCATATTTAAGCTCTAAAGATTGGTTACCAGAATACTTTGTGCCTGTGGAAGCGCTTACATTCAGGCTTGAACCGTTGCCTGAACCAAAATCAACCGTACCTTGCGCCCCGCCGGAAATAACACCCTCAAAATCATCGATCAACAAGCTTTCCGCGTAAGAAATCCCTGTAAAAAACACGGCAAACGCCACAGCAAACAATATTGTTTTTTTCATCTTCTTCTCCTTTTTCTGTTTACAGTGCGCTGTGCACTGTAAACTAATTCTATTTGTTCGGATGCTCCTGCTTAAACGGAATCACCGGCTTAACCCACGGCGTCTGCTGGTTAATAACTGAAATTTCCAGCGGACATACATTTGCCGGAACAGTTAAAGCAAATTTAAGGGCATTTTCAATAGCCTCTGTTGTCATAAGGCGCGATGTGTCCCCCGTTATATTATCCAATTTACCGGTTAAATCAGTATCGGTCACTCCCGGTAATATTGAAGTGACTTTGATCCCGTAATCACGCAGCTCCCAAAACAGACCTTTTGAAAAAGCACGCAAACCGACTTTTAATGAACTGTAGACTATAAAGCTTCTTGGAACAGGGTCAACCAATGTTGAGCCTGAAACCATATTGATTATTGCTCCGTATTTATTATTTATCATATCATTTATCACAAGTCGTATTAGGCGCACATAACCCAGATAATTGGTATGCGCAAGCTTCTCAAAATCCTCGATCGGCTGTTTCTCAAAAGGGTATTGGCTCGACACTCCGGCATTATTAATAAGAATGTCTATTCCACCGAATTTAGACTTTGTTTTATTTACCAGGTTTTCAAGGTCCGAAAGCTTTGTAACGTCACAGGCAACAGGCAAGATTTGAACCTTATATTTTTTTGACAATTCTTCTGCTGTCTCTTTCAGGGGCGCTTCGTTTCTTGCTGCAATAGCCAAGTTTATCCCCAAAGATGCTGCTGTGGATGCAAGCGCCTTGCCTATGCCACGGCTGGCCCCAGTTACAATTGCTACTTTTCCCTTTAAATCTGACATCTGTTACCTCCTCTACTTTGAAATTATAATTTCCCTGCTTAAAAAAAGCAATGCTATAAGGCCGATAGCAAAGACTATGAAACCGAAATTAAAGCTTCTCTGCATCAGGGCGCCGCCGGCTGCTGCACCTATGCCGCCTGAAAGAAAACGGACCGAGCTGTTAAGGCTTGCAGCTTCATTTAAGAATTTATCCGGTAAATCAGTAAGGGCGGTTGACAGGCCTGCATGGTTTAAAGTCCAGCCAAAACCCCAGGCAATCATAAGTAAAGCCAAAACAAATAAATTCGTCCTGGCAATCAGCCCTAAAACTATAATCAGCATCAGAATTAAGCCTATGTCTATAGTCTTTATTCTGCCAAGCTTATCTGCAAGCCTTCCGCCGATAACTTCTCCAAAAATCCCGCTTAAACTGGTCAGCGTGATAAGCATGCTTATCACAAACTGGGTAAACGAATACTGTGTCGAGAAATATACCCCCAGCCACTGCTGTATCCCATGGTAAATAAAACTCACTAAAAATATATAAAGGAATATAAATAATACTGCTTTGTCCTTAAAGGCAGCAATATAACTTAGCTGGAATTTTGAAACGTCCGTTTTAAAGCTCGGTAAATAAAAATAAACAATCCCCCATGTAATAAACCCTAAAATTGCGGGGATAATATAAATCATCCTCCAGGGAATAACAGCGCTTAAAAGCAGGCCTAAAAGCGAAGCGATAAAGGTTGCGCTAAAAAAAATACCGATAAGCCTGCCTCGTTTATCCGGTTCAATATGCCTGGCAATGAGTATTAAAGCCAATGGTATAACAGATGCGCCAAAAATCCCCATCATCAACCTGCAGGCAAAAAGCATGTATATACTCCCGGAGAGGCCTGCGAGCAAATTTGCCAGCGAAAAAAAGAAAAGGCAGAACAACTCTATCTTTTTTGCATCGATGAGCCTGACTAGAGGACCGTAAATAAGTGCCGCCAGCCCATAAGGGAGCATATAGAGCCAGACTATTTTACCTGCTAAGAATTGAGAAAGAGCAAAATCTTTAGCAACAGACGGCACGATCGCCGCGGTTGCCGCCACATTGAATGATAACACTGCACCCTCCAGACAAAGGAGGAAAAAAGTCAGTTTCTTCACTTGCCCGCTTCTTTTTCAATGATACGCTTAAAAATCTCCAAGTTATCTTTGGAATGTTTATTAATAAAGCCTTCTACCTGCTGGTCGTTAAATTTTGCTTTTTCATCCATTTCAAAATGCTGTATCCAGGTAAGTTCAACGCCCCTGCCCCTTGGCGTATAAAGCCAGATTATTTTCATAAACTTAAAAGGGAATTTCGGTTCTTCGCGCTCTGCGTAAGCAAAATATTTGTCCTTAAATAACAGCCTCCACGACTGCCAGCTCTTATCTTCATCGTCAGTTAAGCGGAATATGATTTTATTTGCTTCTTTTTTTACAACTTCTGCCTTCTTGTATTCGCCGCCGAATAACTCTGTCCATCTCGGGATATCATTAGAGATATCAAATACCAGCTCGTAAGGAGCATTGATAACTATAGAATTACATGTGTGCCCCATGGATCCCTCCTGTAATAAAGGTTACTGACCGCAAACCATGAACCATGAACTAATTATTTTCCAAACAAACTCAATAATATCGCTAAGTCCGAATCTGCGCTTAATGAATGCGGGGCATTCTTCGGCATATATATAAACACTCCCGGCTTCATTTTTATTTCTTTACCCTCAAGGATAAAAATACCTTCGCCTTTTAATACAGTAACCACTGCTTCCCGCGTAGATGTATGTTCTGAAATATCGCTACCCCGCGCAAGGCACATCAGGGTATGATTAGATTCGGGAGTTTTAACTAAAACCTTGCTAAAAACTCCTTCTCTGGGGAATTCCATCATCCCTTCCAAATCTTTCCATAAAGGAAGGCTCATAAATTGCTCCTTTCAAACAAAAGCAACTACCCTGGCCCAGGCGGCTCCGGTTTTCTTAATCTTAACCGGAAAACATGATACCTTGAATCCGAAGCCAGGAAGTTTATCCAGGTTCGCCAGCCGTTCAATATGAATAAATTCTCTTATCCTGCCGTAGAAATGGGCAGGGTATAATTTTTTAGGGTCTTTTGTATCCAAAAATTCTTTGAGCATAAATCTATACGGACGGTCAATGCCCATAGTATCTGTGCCAAAAACTTTTATCCCCTTATCCAGCAAATAATCGATTGCTGAAATATCAACTCCTGGATAATCAGTAAAATACCCGGGAGAACCGTATAATTTATCAGCCCCTGTTTGTAAAAACACGATATTACCTGGTTTAAGCGCGTAATTTATTTTGCGCAGAGCCTCTTCAATATCCTGCCTTGCAATTACTTCATTGGGCTTTTTGTAGGTCAGGTCTAATTTGACTCCCTCCGAATAACACCACTCAAGAGGGATCTCCTCTGCGGTTTTGGAGGGACGATTTTCTGACTTTGAGCCGTAATGAAAGGAATAATCCAGGTGTGTGCCTACATGTACCGGCGCATGCACTATCTCAAGCGATAAAAATTCCTTATCCGGCAAATCTTCTTTTTTTACTAAGCGCACGCCTAGGGCATATTTTATCTTCCCAGACAAGGTCTTGCCCATAATAACACGGTTAAACTTTTCCACCCCTCCAGCATGAGTTATGCGCTCAATATCAACATGATGGACTTCAAATGCCTTCTCATCAATTGGTAAACTTAAATCGACTATCTTCATTATTTGCCTATTTTAGAATCGACGATGCTGCTGATCTCATCCAGGGTCAAGCTTTTTGTTATTTCCTTAGCGCTTAACTTTACGCCAAAAGCCTTTTCAAGGGCAATTACGGCTTCGACCATCTCTGTAGAATCAACGCCGATACTATCCTGCAGGCTCATTCCGTCTTTAAGCTCTTCGGGTTTGATCCTGAGCAGATTTACTATAACTTCCTTTATTTTTGCCTTCGTCTCCATTTATTTATCCTCCATCATTACCATGAACCATGAACTTGATTCTCTTGTGACCTTGTGACGTGTGTCTTTGTGTCCCAGTTTTCCATGAACTATGAACTAATTTATATCTGTACTTCTCCCTTAGTCGCGGCTGCTTCCCATTTATTGATGCCTGCCATAACATCCTGAAAGCAGAGTTTAGCCAGGGTATCAAAATTACTTTCCATAATCCTGTTGATCCTCCCTGGTTTAGAGAAGAATTCGCGCATGCACCATGATCCTAACCTCCCCAGATCTTCGATACTAAGGTGGTCGGTAGGTATAACTGGATGCAAAAAATCCCAAGTGCTAAAATCTACTTTTTTTGGATCAATCCATCCCTTCTTCATAGAGATCCTCCACATCGGTGAATTAGGCGCAGGAGTAACATAGCCGACCCAAAGGATATCCGGGTCTACAGCATCGGTAAACTCAAATCTCTGCTTTATGATTGCCTCGGTATCATAATCAAAACCCATCATTATATCGGCAACAATGGCGATATCATTTTTACGCAGGATATCGATTGTTTTCTGGATCTGTTCGATGGTTATGCCTTTGGCTATTTTCTTAAGCTCCGACTGTGTCGTAACCTCAATCCCGAAAACACCCATAAACAGGCCGTTTTCTTTCATTAACGGCAGAATGGATTCGCAATTCACCCAGTCTATTGCCCGGCCCAAAGAGACCCATTTAATAGGGTTGTTTGATGCTTTTTTAAGTTCGCAAAATTTCTGCACCCGCTCGGGGTCAACATTAAAATTATCGTCCTGAATAACCACTACTTTTACTCCATACTTATTATGCAAGAGATTCAACTCTTCCATTACCCTTTCAGGTGATTTCGCCCTCCAGGTAAGAAAATCCCCGGGGTGGCGCGGATCATACTGATCCCACTCGTAACAGAATGTGCATGCCGAAGGGCACCCGCGTGATGTAACCATATCAACAAATGGTTTCCAATAAGTATGGCCCACATATTTATCCATTGGAAAAAGATCGTATGCCGGTAACGGCAACAAATCCAAATCTTTCAATAACGGCTTATGCGGCCCCATTACAGCCTTACCATCAATACGGCTAGCCACTCCTCCTACGTCTTTGACTGGCTTATTTTTATCTATTGCTTCTATCAGATCTCCGAATGATTCCTCTTCCCCCATAACCACAAAATCGACCCCCGGATTCTCTTCTAATGTGGGGACCGGCATTGCCGAATACCACAACCCGCCGAGGATTATCTTTGTGCCGGGAAGCGCCTTCTTTATTCCTGCTGCGGCATCTTTGAAATGGCGTAACACACCATATCCGCCATAACCATGCAGCTGCTCCCCCATTACCACGACATCCGGATTTCTCTCTTTGACAAGCTCAATCAACTGGTCCATAGAAATCTGGTCGGCTTTTCCGTCAATTACAGCCACATCTTCATAACCTCTCTGGCGCACATAGGCAGCCCAATGTGCATAAAGCTGGTTTGGCGACCTGTGTATTCCATGGGTTGCCCACGCACCCACCTTAGGCATAACAAATAATATTTTCATAAATCCTCCGTTGTTATTTTCATTGGCTTGCCTTATTACGGCTTCTCTACAACAAGCGCTGAGTTAATCCCGCCCCTGCCGCGTGAAATTACCAGCGCCCTGCCGACCTTATAGTCCTTTGCCTGCCCCTGTACGTAATTTAAACCTTTGGGATCGGGGTTTTCCAGGTTAAGTATAGGCGGGATCAAATTATTCTCCATGCTAAGAACTGTTGCTATCAAATCCACTGCCCCGGAGGCGCCTAATAAATTACCGAACATCGACTTAGGACAGCTGGCGGGTATTCTTGCCGCATTATCTTTGAAAACGGTTTTTATCGCCCTTACTTCGCTATCATCCCATAAACTTACTCCTAAACCATCTAAGCTTATATAATCAATTTCGTCGGCGCTGATTTGCGCATCTTCCAAAGCCATATTTATCGCCCGGGCTAACTCTCTGCCATCGGAAGATGGATTTATCCTGTCAAAACCGTCACAGGTTGTGCCGTATCCTGAAATTAAGGCCATTATATTGGCATTTCGCTTTTTTGCCCGTTCAATAGGCTCCATAACTACGATACCTGCGCCTTCGCCGATAACAAAACCGGACCTATCTCTGTCAAAAGGCCTGTAGGCAGTTTCAGGACGCTCATTATTTCTAGAGAGCGCTCCATAGGTATTACAACAGAGAAGCGCATAAGGCGTAACCGGTGCTTCCATGCCTCCGGAAATAATCATATTTAATTTATTCTTGGCTAAAGTGCTCCTGGCATAGCCTAAAGCCATCAAAGAGCTTGCCCTGTCAGCAACGACAGTTTTACTGAAACCTTTTATTCCATAATAAATGGAGACCTGACCTTGAGGCGCAGCAGGAAACCATGCTGAAGCCATATATGGAGAGACTCCTTCCCTTCCTTCAATATATAGGTCGCGTAATTCGGTCTCCGCATAAAGCCAGCCGCCGATAGCATTACCTAAGAATATACCTACTAAGTTCGGGTCTTCATTCTTTATATCTATACCGGCATCCTGCATCGCCATTTCAGAGGCGACTAAAGCCATATGCGAAAATGCATCAATCTTCTTAAGCAGCCTCTCAGAAAAATTACTGTATTTATCAAGGTCGTCAATCTGGCCGGCGATATGCGACGGGTACCTGGAAGCGTCGAAACGGGTGATCTTTTTGACAAATGACCTTGCGGATTTAACATTGGCCCAAAACTGGCGCTTGCCTATCCCTGAAGGGCTGACTATCCCTAATCCTGTGATCGCGATCTTATTCATCGAATCTCCTTAATACCAATGAAGAATGGATCCCCGAGAAACCGCTGCTGGTTTTTAATATTGTGTTTATTTTCTTGCTGCGCGCAACGTTAGGAATATAGTCTAAGTCGCACAAAGGGTCTTTCTCTTCTTGATTTATCGTTGGTGGTAAAATATTATACTGGAACATCAGCGAACACATCGTAAGCTCAACCGCATTCGCAGCAGCCAAAGGATGCCCGATCATAGACTTTAAGGAACTGATGGGTAGTTTATATGCATAATCGCCGAATATGGTCTTGTAGGCATTTGTCTCAAATATATCGTTCATACGCGTCGATGAACCGTGCGCGTTAATATGGTCTATATCTTTGGGCTTTAAATAAGCGTCGGAGAGTGCCAGGCTTATACATCTGGCCATGGCAGCGCCGTCGGAAGGAAGGTCTGTCATATGATAGGCATTACAGCTGGTACCGAAACCCAACACTTCGCAGTAGATCCTCGCATTGCGCCTGCGCGCATGCTCCAATTCTTCCAGGATCAAGATACCTGCTCCTTCAGACAGGACAAAACCGTCTCTTTTTTTATCAAACGGCCGGCTGGCCCGTTCAGGCTCATCGTTTCTGGCTGATAAGACACTGACCACATCGAATGCCCCGAATGTTATCGGCGTAATTGGCGCTTCTGCAGCTCCGCAGACCATTATATCGTGTCCATTATCCTGTATAGTTTCAAGCCCGAAACCAAGTGAATCAGTGCCTGCGGTGCATCCCGTAGATAAAGTATCGCAGATCCCTCTCAATTTATATTTCGCAGATATTTCAATCGAAGGGGTATTAAACATTGCAGCATCATAAAGATCCGGCCTGACCTTTGAAGGGTCAATCGGCTTCTTTCCGTCTTCGGTGACAAGGGCAAATTCTTCCTCCATATACTTTGTGCCGCATATAGCGTTTGCAAGGCATACCCCGATACGCTCAGGGTCCTCGTTTAAAAGCACAAGCCCGCTGTCCTTAAAAGCCATATCTGCGGCAACCACTCCAAATTGGACATACCTATCCATGCGCGTAGCTTCTTCATGAGTCAACCCAAGCTTAAACGGATTGAAATCTCTCACTTCGGCGGCGATCTTAGTATTAAATACCGACACATCAAAACCATCAACCCTTTTTACTCCTGATTTTCCGCCGGTGAAAGCTTTCCATGCATTTTCTTTGCCTATGCCGTTAGGCGAAATTACCCCTACGCCGGTAATAACTACCCTTCTCTTTTTCATATTATTTCTTATTCTCCTTAACCCGCGAAACCTTAAATACTATATTGCCGCCATCCGGGCAAGTAACAGTATCGATTGAATCCGGATTTTCCATAAATAAAAACTTTGCGCCGAAATTTAAAGCAAAAAGCGCAGGAAACGCACAATGAAAAGCTGCGCCGCAAAAACCGGGGATGCATTTCAAGCCGCTTGTCTCCCATTTATCCCCTACCTTATAACCAAAGGTACATTTACCTTTTGCCTGCACTACTTCTATAACCATCTTTTTAGGGTTAGGCCCTTTAAAATCAGGGGCTTTAGGTAACTTCTCAATTTTGCCCTGCTTATCAAGCACCTCGGCCATAAATTCTAACTTCCCTCCGTCAGGACAGGTTACCAGCAGTGAACGCTGGTTATCTCTAAATGGAAACTTTGCCCCGAAACTTAATGCATATATGACAGGAAAAAGCGCATGCGCCAGGCCTAGGCAGAAAAATTTTGGAGGATGGGTAAAATCTTCTAAAATTAATTCGTCACCTTTCTTATATCCGTGATAACAATGCCCATAAACATTCATCACGGTTAATTTGAGGCGTGGGAACGGCGAATTTATGTTTTCCATATCAAGCTAACAAACCTTTCGTTTCCTCAATCAACTGCTCTCTGCTAAAAAATTTTCCGTTTTTTTCGACTATATGCACCATTTCAACAAGGCGTTTATTTAACGGTGCGGCGAGCTTGTTTTCAGCAGCGAGCTTTACAAATTCACCGTTAATATAATCTATCTCCGTATCCTTGCCTCTTTTTATACTCTGGAGTATAGAGCCGTATAATGGCTCTTTGCTTAAACCGGACATTATACCTGAGATCACTTTAGCAGCGCTTTCCATCGGCATGCTGATAATGCCGGTCAAGCGCTCAAGAGGAAAATCAGGCAAAGATACAAGATTGATGCCCGACCTCTTGACAATATCAAAACCTTCGCGCCAGATGGCAACACTGATCCGGCTGGTATCCGTGTCACTAAAAGCTTCCTGCATGCTTAATCCCAGTATCGCCGGGATACAATTATTAGCATTGACAAAAATCTTTAAAAACTTCATTGCCCTGATATTATGGCTTATTACGGTAGGAAATATTTCATTCAATACCAGGCTAACATCTATAAGCGTACGGTCGTTTTCTATAAAAGGCCTGCCGAGTATCCAATTACCCTCGAAATTATGTACAATCCTGCCCGGCTCTAAATTTGTAGAGCCAAACATGACAATGCTGGAGATGATACTTGCTTTATCCGCGTACTTTAACGCAATACCCTCTGAACGGATGCCGTTCTGAGTCGTTAGAATCTGGGCTTGCTTAATAAAATCTATGTTCTGTGATATCGATTGCTCCAGGTCTTGGCTCTTTGTGCAAAATATAGCTAAATCAACATCCGAAACTAGCTTATCCTTAACAGGGATATTAACCTTGAAATCTCCCCTTACCCCGCTTATAAACAAACCCTTGCTGTTTATTGCTGCAACGGAATTGCTGCGGCCGATAAGAACTACATCTTTGCCCTTAAGGCTCAAATAACCGGCTACCAGGCCGCCTATTGCTCCCGAGCCGACAACTGCAATTTTCATTTAATTGGTTTATTGCTGCTATTGCCTACCAACGGATTAGTACTCTTGGGAAAACCGTATTTCTTGTAATCAAACCCCGACTGTTCCATAACCCTGACCATCATGCTGTAGAAAGGCGAAGGAACATCCGAAAAAAAAGCGCTTAATACATCCTGTTCCTGGATAATTGCTGATTTCCTGGAAATCGCGTTTTCTTCAGCCCTCTTTCTTACTGCTATCTCCGTTATCCCGCGGTGAAAAATAGGTATTTTTGAGATAAAAAGTTTAAATTTATCTTCTGTATTCTTATCCCATTCCATAACTTAACCTCAATATTAATAGTATGTTATATTCTGAAATTAAAATATAGTAAAATTTTACTATTAAAATTTACTGTTGTCAAGAAAAAATAGCTTACCTTCGCTGGCTTTTCCTTAGTTGATCCGGAGAGAATGCTTCTTGAATTATGAGAGATGCCTCTATAAGTGTTTTTACCCGAGAGAACCTTTCGCGGAACAGCCTTACTTTACGCATTCCTTTAGTATAGCAAGAAAAGAATTTACGGAAAATCACCACACCGACCCTCTCACCGTAAAAATCAACACACATTTTCATATGCTCTAACATGACTTTACAGACTTCATCGGGGCTCGGAGGTTTATAAATCTTTGACACGCCAAAAGAAGAATCTATCTCTTTAAATATCCAGGGATTGCCAATCGCACCCCTGGCTACAGCAACGCAATCACATCCTGTTTCGGCAAGCATTTTCTTAGCCAGCTCTGCGCTAAATACATCTCCGCTACCGATAATAGGTATCCTGGTTTTTAATTTGGCCTTTAGTATGGCTGGATAGTTTACATCTCCGTCATATCCCTGCAAAGCAGTCCTGCCGTGTATAAAGACCGCACTCACGCCGGCCTGCTCAGCAATACAAGCTACCTCATCAGCATTTATTGAATTCTTATCCCACCCTATCCTTATTTTTACGCTCACCGGCTTATCGGAATTCTTAACTAAAGCGGAGAGCAGCTTTTCCAATTTCTTGGGTTCTTTCAACAAGGCAGAACCTTCGCCCCTGCGCACGACTTTTCTTGCCGGGCACGCTGCATTAAAGTCTAAAAGATCGTATTTATAATCAGCAAGCACGTCCAATGAACGCATTATAAACTTTTGATCGCTTCCAAGTATCTGTATACCTAGAGGCCTGTCTTTCTGGCTGCTTGATAGCATGTGCTTGGTTTTTTTGCTCTTGTGAGTTAGAGAACGGCAGTTAATCATCTCAATAAAAGCCAGCTCGCAGCCAAACTTTCGGTTCAACATCCTAAACGGCAGATCGCTTACCCCTGCCATAGGAGCCAAAATATACGGCTTTGAAAGTTTCAGGTTTTTGATTATTAACATAACGGAAGGTTATTAATGTCAGGTGGTATATTCTACCGGCAGAACAAAGGCCTTGATACCTTCATGCCCGAGTTTCTTCCTTAGTTCTGCTACACGGCCGAGCATACACTTTGACTGTTCATCATCACTCACTATATAAAGTATATTGTTTTTCCCGGGCCATATATCATTCCCAAGATGAGGGCCTGAAAGTACGCCTTTGCCGAATACGCCGGTTACTTTGGTGTAGCTTTGCACTTGGCAACCCTGGAATAATTCCATGACTTCTTCATCCAAAGCCTCATTATATATTATCATCAACATTTTATTATGCATTGGTTTTCCTCTTATTCTTCTTGACCCTGGATTCAAATATAGCATAAAGCGTCGGGACAAACAATAACGTAATCAGCGTCGAAACGGTAAGGCCTCCTATCATGGTAATACCTAAAGGCTGCCAGGATTCAGACCCTTCCCCCTGAAATAAAGCCAGCGGAAGAAGGCCTACGAGAGTAGTAATAGTAGTCATTAACACAGGTCTTAAGCGGTCCCTGCCGCCGGTTGTTACTGCTTCATGCATAGAATAACCTCTGGCGCGCAGAATATTTATATAACTGATAAGTACTATAGCATTATTGACGACTATACCCATCAACATAACTATACCCAGAAAACTTATAACGCTTAAGTTAGTACCGGTGATAATAAATGCCAGGATTACTCCGATGAAAGTAAAAGGTATGGAAAACATTATAATAAATGGATCCAGTAATGATTCAAATTGAGCAGCCATAACCATATAAACTAACAAGATCCCCAATATCAGCAGCAAAAACAAGTCCTTAAAAGCTTTAGCCTGTTCTTCAGCCTCACCGCCGATAATAACCTGTATACCTGCCGGTATTATCATGTTCTTAAGTTCTTTATTTATATCTTCCACTATCTTACCAGTCGAGCGGCGATAGGCATTACATTCAACCTTGACTATTCTTTCCCGGTTTTTACGCTCTATCTCCTGCGGGATATTTTCCTGCCGTATCTCAGCAATATTTGACAAAGTAATCTGTGTTTTTCTCAGATCCTGAGATAACCTGGGGTTGCTACCGGAAGATAATGAAAATGCGGAATCTGCTGGCACTACAGGTATGTTCTTGATATCTTCTATGTCCGAACGCGAAAAATCATCTGCCCTTACATAAATATCATATGTATCCCCGGATTCTCTATACTTACTGGCAACTGATCCCTGGATAAAAGTGTTAACCGTATCTGCTATAGTGCTCATATCTAATCCCAATGCCGAAGATTTTTGGCGGTCAACATCAATCTTAAGCTCGGGCCGGTTTGCTTCGCGGGAAATACTCACCTCTACAGCACCGGGTATTCCTTCTATAAGACCCTTGATCTTTAAAGCCAATGCATCTGTTTCTTCAAAGGAATGGCCGATAATTTCTACCTGTATGCTCTTGCCTCCTCCGGTAATCAGCCGACCCATAGGGTTTCCTGTTGTAATATCAACTTTCATTACCCCGGGTATTGCGGTGATCCTATTTCTTACAACTTCCGCTGTCTCTTTAACCGAAAGCTTTCTTTCTGTCTTAGGGACTAATTTGATGCCGGCTGAGACTATATGCGTACCGGAAACATTCCCAAAAGCCCTGCCGATGCCGGAAAGCTGGCCGCTCCTAACGTAAAAATATTTCGCTTCGGGGATTTCATCTTTAAAAATCTGCTCAATCTTTCTAGCTAAACCATCGGTCTCCTCAACGCGCGTTCCTATCGGAAGGTGCGCGCTTATACGCAAATCGCCCGTATCTTCTTCAGGTATAAATTCATTGCCTACAAAACGTGTAAGTAAGCCTACAAAGATAAGTATCCCTAAAGAGATGGAAATTACCATTTTCTTATACTTAAGGCACCAGGCAAGCATATTCGAGTATGTATTCTCCATGCTTTTAAACCATTGCTCAGATACTGCATACATCCTGTTAAATAATCCTGCCTTTAATGATTTGTGATCCGGCTTTAGCCATTTGGAACAAAGCATAGGGCTAAATGTTACTGCTGTAAAAAGAGAGGCTGACAATGTTACGATTATTATAGCTGCCAGTTCGCCAAAGAGCTTCCCCACTACTCCGGTTAGAAACAAAAGCGGCATAAACACGACTATTGTAGTAAGGGTCGAGGCGGCGATTGCTAAAAATATTTCCGATGTCCCGAATATGGATGCTTCGCTTGTCCTTTGCCCGTGTTCTATGCGGCGCCAGACATTATCAACCACAACGATAGCATTATCCACAACCATTCCGGAGGCTATAGCTAACGAAGAGAGGCTGATTACATTTATAGTCTTACCGCTAAGAAATAAATATATGAAACTTATCAAGAGCGAAAATGGTATAGTCAAAGCAACAATCATGCTTGCTGCGAATTGCCTCAGGAAAAACCATACAACAACAATGACTAAAAGTATCGCAAACCAGGTTGTGGCCTTAAGTGAACTCAAAGAGGTCTTGATATCTTCGGAGTTATCGAACATCAGCCTCATCTTGACATCTGGCGGCAATGTATACCTTAATTCTTCCAGCTTTTTCTTGACCCTGTCTGCTACTTCTACGGTGTTAGTTCCGCTCTGCTTCTGGACCATCATTATTATTGCCCGGCCCTCGTCCACGCGGGCAATAGTGGTCACTTCCTTGAAACCATCTTCTACCCGTGCTACATCCCTCAGATAAATTATCTTGCCGTTACGCTTGCCTAATACAACTGAATTGATCTGCCCGGGGTCTGTAAATTCTCCGGGCAGCCTTATCGAATAATCGGTGAGTCCGACTTTTATATTACCGACGGGCTGAGTAATATTTTCAGCCTTGATTGCGTTTTTAATATCAAGGATTGAAAAACCATACCCCTGGAGCCTTTCCCTGTCTATCCATACATTAATCTGCCTCTCTAACCCTCCGCCCTGAAACTGGACAGTGCCTACACCTGGCAACTGCCTTAAAGGATCAGCAATCCTGTCATCTAGCAAATCATAAAGTTCGGTATAAGATTGTGTGGCAGTAATACCCATGAACAATATGGGAATATTGGATGTGTTGAATTTAAATATAAATGGATTGTCCATCTCATCAGGTATATCGGGGAGAGAACGTTTGGCTATCTCTATACGATCTCGTATATCATTAGAAGCAGCGTCCAGATCTGTGCCCCAGCTGAATTTTAAGGTAACAACAGATGAACCTTCTGAAGAGTGCGAAGTAATCTTTTCGATTCCCGGGGTAGTGGCAAGCTGGTTCTCAAGCACTTCTGTAACTTTGATCTCCACATCTTCAGGATTTGCCCCGGGATAAGAAGATATAACGCTTATGGACGGGGGCTCTATCTCGGGAAAGGAATCTACGCCTAATCTGGTAAGGCTGTAAAAGGCCAATACAATAATAGCTGTAAAAATCATCAGGTTTGCGACCGGTCTTTTTACTCCGAATTCAGCTAATTTCATATTATTCCCTCTCTATTGCAACGCTTGCCCCTTCATACAACTTTTGTTGGCCAACCACAACGACTGAATCGCCCTCCTTTAACCCGGTCTTAATCTCATAAAATGGCCCATGCCTGATGCCTGTTGTGACCTGTTTTAGTACGGCTTTACCGTTCTCGATGATATAAACATACAAATTGGGGTCTTTACCCATTACCGCTTCCTTTAATAGCACTGGCACGTTATCCTTTGTGTCTATTACCAGGTTTACCCTGGCAAACATCCCCGATTTTAATTCATGTCCGGGGTTATCCACCAAAATTTCAACGGGCGCTGTCCTTGTAGAAATGTCTACCACTGGGCTGATCTTGGTCACTTTTCCGGTAAATACCTTATCCGGATAAGCATCGACCTTTATACTGGATTCCTGCTCTATCAAAATCCTGGATATATATTTTTCCGGTACGTCAAGATTGATTTTTGCCTGATCCATATTGACTACCAAAGCTACAGGCGTCTGCTGGTCTACGTTCTCTCCTATATCTACATATACCCTTCCGACAACTCCATCTATTGTGCTTTCAACAGGTGCGCTCTGGAATTTCAGGCCTACTTCATCCCTGTCAATATAAACAATCGCTTCGCCTTTTTTTACGTTAGAGCCTTCGGCAATTTTCTTCTCAGCTATCTTACCGCTTACCTTGGGATAAATAAGCGCTTCATCCCTGGCTTTTATATCGCCCACATAATCAATAGACTCGTTAACGCTCTTTAACTCTATCTTATTGATTTTTACCGGGATGATCCCGTTTATTTTTTCCTGCTTCGGCTTACTTCTGCACCCGGTGATAAACTGCAGGCATATAAACAAAACAAATATCGAAATTATTAAAGGTCTCCTCAATATGTTAAACATTATATTCCTCCTGTTGCTTTCTCAAAACTGCTCTTGGCCATAAAATAATCATAAACAGATTGTTTTTTATTAAACATTGATATATCGTGTTTCAATTTGGCATCATCTAAATCCAGGGAACTTACAATCCCCTGTTCGAATTTATCCTGAGCTGTTGAAAGATTATCCTTAAATACTGCTAATTGTGACTCTGATGTTTTTATCTGCAGCATAGAATCCTTAAGCGATAAATATGAAGTCCTGACTTCAGAAATTATGTCACTTATCATACGTGATTTCTCTATTCTTGCTGTCTTTAAATCTGCTAATGCCTGCTGGACCTTGGCCTTAGTCGCCCACCCATCGAATACCGGCCAGGAAAGGGTAAGACCTATGATATTATAATCCTGCCATCCTTTTGTGGGGGAAAAACTTAAGGATGATGTGGACTTGGTATAATAATCCCATGAGGCATAAACAGTAGGCAAACTCTCCCCTTTTGCTATGGCAACTGATTTCTCATTCGCTTTTACCTTAGCCTCGTATTCCCTGATTTCCGGCCTGTCTTTCATGGCTTTGACAAAGGCTTCATCGTAAGCTAACTCCTGCGGTGAATAACTAAATTCTCCTACAGGATTTATATTTGTATCTCTATCGATATTTAATATATCCTTTAATAAAATGTCTGCTGCCTCAAACTGGCTTATTGTTTCTTCATAAGCCTGTTTAACAGAATCTAGGGAAGATTCCAGGTTAAGCATATCTGATTCAGATGCCTCTCCGCTATTATAGCGCTCTTTTATGTAATTTAAATGTTCCTGGGTGTTATCAACTATTATTCTGTTAAGGCTGACCAATTCTTTAGCCAGCAATAAAGTATAGAAAGCTTTTTCTGCGCTTAGCCCGACTTCCAGCCTGGCTACATCTAATGCAGCCTCAGACGAATCAAGATTATATTTGCTCTCAGCGATAGAATTAAGTATTCTGCCTCCTTTAAATAAATACTGCTTCAAGGTAGTTTGAGTCGCATTTTGAGGTATGTCTTTTGAATAAAGCCCCCTTGTGTCAGACCATGTCCCTGAGAAATTAACACTCGGCAGAAGAGATGCTTTTGCCTCCCGCACTTTAGCCTGCGCCTTTTTAACATCCTCGATGCCAAGCAGTATATCTGGATTATCGCGAAGTGCAATAACAAGAACATCATCCAGAGTTAAATCCATGCCCTGCGCGTATGACATAGAGAAAACTGATAGTAATATTAATATAACTAATAAGCTTTTTTTCATTTTATTAACTTGTGTCCTTTAAAACAGCTGATTTTATCTTCTCCAGTATTTTTAAATATTGGCCCCGGTCGCTACCGGAGATTTTGCCGAATACCCTTATTACAGCCCTCTTGCGCTGCTCGGAGATTTTTTTTACCAGCTCCCTGCCTTTATCAGTGAGCCTGATCTTTATTATCCGCCTGTCATTCGGTTCATATACCCTCAAGGCATATCCTTCCCTGACCAGCCTCTGGACTATACCGGTAGTCGCGGCAGTCGTCACATGTATGTAGGCGGCTAAATCTTTCATCTTAGCCTCTTTATCTTCGTTAAGATAACACATAATTAAAAACTGCGGCAGCGAGACTTTGCCTTTCATTAATTCATCTGAGCTGTGCCTGGAAAACTCCCTGACTAATACCGGCATAATTTTCGTTATTTTATCTGCAAACTCGTTGATTGATATATCAGGCATATCTTACCTCCTAAATAGTTAAGTATATTAACTATTAACTAAGTAAAGTATATATCTTAGAATCTGGTTTGTCAATATAAAATAGTTCGTAGTTCATACCCCATTGTTCATAGGGCCTGTCAATCGGCTTTTTTAATATTTGTTTGGGTTAATATGCTATAACTTATCGGCTAAAATAAAAGGGGGCGGGAATTCAAGTTTTTACTGCGGACATCAGGCTGGATAAAAACTGAGACTCTGCTTCCAGCATCTCCAAATTATGCCTCAGTATCAAAGAAAGGTTACCAGGAAGTTTTCTTAATTCCTGGCTTTTGAGGACATTGCTAAGTTCTTTGGATATCTTCCTAAGTATAAAAAGCCTTGCCCTTAATTTGCGTTTTGCCGTATCAGGCCGGGCATAATTTAAAAAATACAGGCTCACGTCGGAACTAAACTGCGGCCTCTTAAAATGGAAGAAACT
This sequence comes from Candidatus Omnitrophota bacterium, assembly GCA_003598025.1. Lineage (NCBI taxonomy): Bacteria > Pseudomonadati > Candidatus Omnitrophota > Candidatus Omnitrophota bacterium. The sequence goes on along the minus strand of QZKH01000002.1, from coordinate 54,928 downwards.
TTTGTCTAATAACTCATCAAATCTGCGCTGTCCCTTTGGGGTAAGAGAATATATTATGCGGGCTGGACGCTTCCCGTGCTTATCGGTATGCTTAGTTAAAAGGCCCTTCTTCTCCATGACTCTGAGAGGGTAATATATGGATTTGATATCAATTCCGGCGAAATATTTCAACAGCTCTATTATCTTAGTCTTTATTTCGTAACCATGCCTCGGCCTTTCTTTAAGGAGGCCTAATAATAGTAATTCCTGTTCTATCATTTTTCTGTCGCCCCGATACTTCGAAATTTCTTATAGCGCTCTTTCAATAGCTGAGCATTATCTTCCTGGGTTAGCTCTTTAAGTGCTTTCAACAGTGTGTCTTTTATATCCTTTGCTGCTTTCCCCGGGTCACGATGGGCGCCGCCTACAGGTTCAGGGATTATATCGTCGATCAATCCCATCCTCAACAGATCCTGAGCAGTAAGTTTAAGCACTTCTGCGGCAAGAGGCGCTTTTGAGCCGTCTTTCCATAATATGGCAGCGCACCCTTCAGGAGATATAACTGAATAGTAGGCATTCTCAAGCACGAAAACCCTGTCGGCTATCCCTATGCCCAAGGCTCCTCCTGAACCGCCTTCGCCTATAACAGTTGCAATTAAAGGGGTATTTATATTCATCATCTCCCTTAAATTTAAAGCTATCGCCTGAGCCTGGCCCCGCTCTTCAGCCCCTATGCCTGGGTATGCACCAGGAGTATCAATAAATATTACAACCGGCAAGCCGAATTTTTCTGCCATTTGCATGATCCTTAGGGCTTTACGGTAGCCCTCCGGATGAGCGCAACCAAAGTTCCTTTTAAGGTTTTCTTTTGTATCCCTGCCCTTCTGGTGGCCCATAACCATAACTTTATAGTTATCTATTTTAGCAAACCCTGCGATTAAAGCCTTATCATCAGAGAATAAACGGTCACCATGCAACTCAATAAAATCGGTGGCTATCATCCTTATATAATCCAGGGTGTAAGGCCTTTGAGGGTGCCTGGCTATCTGCACTTTCTGCCAAGCTGATAAATTACTGTAAGTTTCTTTCTTAAGATGAGCGAGTTTATCTTCCAGCTGCTTTATCTCTGAAGATATATTGACTTTCTTGCCGGAATTAAAGCTTCTTAACTCCTGGATCTTTTTCTCTAACTCGATAATCGGTTTTTCAAAATCTAGTCCGTTCATCTTATAAGGATTAATCTACTATTGTGACCTCGGTTCCGGCAGGTACGATCATATACAGCTCTTCAACATCGCTATTAGCCATACGGACGCACCCTTGTGTAACCTGTTTGCCGAGGTTATTGGGTTCGGTAGTGCCGTGGATACCGTATCCGGCCAAATCAAAGCCCATCCAACGGGAACCCAGTATATTTTCGGGGCTGTCAGCTGGTATTACGGCTCCTGCCTTAAACCAGGTAGGATTTTCTAGTTTGGTGGTTATTTTAAATGTACCGACGGGCGAGCTATTATTCTTGCCAGTAGAAACAATATAGGTTTTGATTACTTCGTCATTCGATTTTAAAAGCAGTATATTCTGAGACTTGTCTACAAATATTTTAAAAGGCATATTAACTACTTTGATCTTTTGCCCAGGGACAATCCTGTCCGAGGCGAAATTATTACATTTTCTTATCAGCTCTACTGTAGTATTAAACTTTTTTGCTATTTTGAACAAACTGTCTCCGGGTTTAATCTCGTAAGCAACGCTCCAGCCTTCCACCTGGTTAGGTGAAGCAATGGCTCCAACATTAAGGCTGTCTATTTTTCTCTGCCAGCCAGCCAAATCCCTGGAACTGGGGAAATCAGCTATAAGTTTTTGATAAATCAGTTTTGCCTGAACAAAATCTTTATCCGCTTCAAAGCCGTTTGCCTGGGCTATCAATGATGCTGCCTGGGGCGATATCCTGCCCCTAAATCCGAGTGTTGTTCCTGAGCCTTTTCTGGCCAGCAAGAAAATAATCGCAATTATCAAGATTATAACAACAGATATACTGATTACTAACTTCTTATTCACGTATCTATCCTCCTATTTGGCTACGAATGCTATAGCAATGCCAAGGAAAAAACCGGCTATTACCTCTACCGGGGTATGCCCGACTAACTCACGTAGGCGTATCTCTTGGATTCTTCCTTGCCAATAAATATCATCCATTATTTTGTTTAAAATCCTCGCCTGCTTGCCTGTAGAGCGGCGCACTCCCTGCGCATCAAACATCACCACTACAGCAAAAGAAGCTGCTAAGGCAAAAAATACACTATTAAAACCGTACTGCAAGCCTATGGCTGTGGCAAGGCATGATGCCCCGCAGGCATGGCTTGACGGCATGCCGCCGGTACCAACGAACCACCGGAAATCAAATCTTCTTGTACGCACCACGCCGATTGTGACCTTTATAGTCTGGGCGATTACCCAGGCCGAAAGCGTAGTCATGAATATTTTGTTACTGAAAAATTCATAAAATATATCTTTTATCATCTACTATCCTGTGCCGCAGGCGATACTTCCACCCTGGTCTTTTGAGTTACGGAAGGCACCCCATCTTTTATTACAAACCCCTGGTTGCCATCTGAATCTGTTTGCTTGTTAACAGACGCGTCCTTACCTAATTTCCGCGACAAACGCCTATGCCTTTTTAATTCCCTGATAGCCTTTTTTAACTCTACTATTGAGCTTAATTTTGCCGTGAGCTGGCTGTTTTCAGAGATAATTTCCGTGTTCTTGGCCTGCAGAGCGTCTCTTTCAACCTTGAGAATGGAAAATTGCGAGCTAAGAGTATCTAATTCGTTTTCTTTCTTAGTATAAGCACTGAATAATCTTGAAAGCCGCTGTTTACTAGCCCTTAGATAATCCCTTAGCCCTGCACTTTCCTTAATGAGCTTTTCTCTGGCTTCTTTTTCTTTCTCCAGTGTTTGCAAGAGGTTTTGCTTCTCCTCATTAAGAGATACTATCTGCTGTTCTTTTTCTGCTAAAGTATTATGCAGTTGCCTGTTCTCAACAAAAAGGGCGACATACCTATAAGCGGCAAAGAGGATTATTCCTGCCAAAAAAGCAAAAAAAACGCCATTAACTCGTTTCATGGAGCTCCCTTTATTATTAAGATTATATAATAGACAACCTAAAAAGCAAGGCTTTTTTGGTATAAACCCGATTTTAAGCATCTTTAGATGTTAAAATCAAATTTATTATCATAATATTAAAAGCTTACCTGTCTATTTAAGATTACCTATGAACACAGAAATATGATATAGTTATAGCTTACTGGTAACTTGTTATGGTGCCAAAATAATGTTATGAGGATATCCGAAGCCGTAAAAATAAGAATGTTAAGATTTTTAGGCTCTTTCTCCGAAAAAGAATGGAGAATGAACGGGCATTCTAAAAAAGACCTTCCTTACATAATAAATATCTTCTTATCCCTTTTGCCGCACATAGAAGGCGGAAATTACTTTGAGTTAGGATGCGGTACAGGGATACTCTGTAAGTTTATCTATTTATTCTCCCCTTCAAAAATAATCCCTTACGGCATAGATTTAAGCCAGGAGAATATATCTTTGGCTGCAAAAAACAATCCTAAATTCCGCGCTAATTTCTTTCACGGTGATTACTTTAGGTTTGATTTTACTCAAATCAGGGAGATATCTACGGTAGTTATATTTATTTCTAGCGATAAGCCTTGGGATAGGGTCAAATCATTGATCATTAAGCTGTTGAGTAAAAATAAGTGCAACAAAATTATACTCTTTTGTTATGAAGAAAACTTCCTTGGCTCAGAGACAGTAATCAGTAATATTTTTGATATGCTGCTTAAAAAATACAACTACGCATTATGCCGTGACAATAAATTTGTTGTTTTTGAAAGGCTTCCTTTTGTTCCCTAAACACAAGAATCCGGTTAAAGTAAAAATATCCAGCTCATCCGCGCCGGAATAAAACTAATAATGAAAATGTATTTTGCATTGGTTTAACCGCAGCCTTGTTTCTCAATGCCTTTCAATTCTCCTGTACTGGATAGCCTCGGATATGTGTTCTGAAGAAATAGCCTCTGCTTGCGCTAAATCAGCTATGGTACGTGAGACCCTTAATATTTTATCATAAGCCCTGCCGGATAAAGCCAGCTCCGAAACAGCTGTTTTAAGCAGGCCTTCAGCATCTTTTTCTAGATAGCAGTACTTATTTATCATTTTGGCATTCATCTGTGAATTATGAAAAATACCTTCGTTTTTAAACCGCTCTAATTGCGTAGAACGTGCGCCTTCAACACGCTTCTTTATCTCAGAAGACGGCTCTGCTTGTTTGTTTTTAACCAGTTCGTTAAATTGCAACGTTGGGACATCAATACATATATCTATCCTGTCTAACAGAGGCCCGGACATCTTGCCCCTATAATGCGCGATCCTTGATGAAGTGCATGTACATGGAATGCCCGGGTTTCCGAAATTACCGCAGGGGCAGGGATTCATAGCGCAGACAAGTAAAAACCTGCTTAAGAAAGTCAGCGTATTATTTGCTCTGGCGACGGTAATCCTGCCTTCCTCCAAAGGCTCCCTAAGGCTCTCTAAGGCATCCCTGCGGAATTCCAACAATTCATCAAGGAATAATACTCCGTTATGTGCTAAACTCACTTCTCCCGGCTTAGGATCCTGGCCTCCACCGACAAGAGCAATTCCCGAAGCACTGTGGTGCACAGAACGAAACGGCCTCCTGGAAATCAAAGGGTCTTCAATTGACAATAACCCCCGTACGCTATAGATCTTTGTAACCTCGAAAATCTCCTCTTTACTCATGGATGGCATTATAGTCGGCAACCTTCTGGCAAGCATGGTCTTTCCCGAACCGGCAGGCCCGGACATGAGAATATTATGAAAACCGCAGGCTGCAACTTCTAAAGCCCTTTTTGCGAAATACTGCCCTTTTACTTCAGAAAAATCCAGCCCGTAATCACTGTTTTTATTAAACTTATCCAAATCAGACTTAACGGGTTCAATAACCTCGGGATTAGATAATATGTTTATTGCCTGTTTTAAATCTCTTGCTTTGTAAACATTGACCCCTTCTATTAAGGCTGCCTCAAAAGCATTTTCGGGAGGTATGATTATATTATCCACTGAGCTTAGCTTCTTTAAAAACATAGCTATTGCCAAAGCTCCTTTTATCGGCTTGATCGACCCATTTAAAGATAGCTCTCCAAGGAACATAAACCTTCCCAGGGGTTCTAAGGGTATCTGGCCGCTTGAAGCCAATATCCCTAAAGCAATTGGTAAATCAAAACACGAACCTTCTTTTTTAATGCAGGCTGGGGCCAGATTTATTGTTATCCTGCTTACGGGAAAATCATATCCTGAATTTCTTATCGCGGCCCTCACTCTGTCCCTGCTCTCCCTCAAAGACTCATCAGGGAGGCCGACTATAGTAAAACAAGGGAGCCCTCCGGAAACATCAGCCTCGACTTCAAGAAGTGATGCTTCTGTGCCATATGTATAAGATGTAAATACTTTTGAAAGCATGGGTTAAATTATCATTAACGTCTTATTACCACTATATAAGACGCCAAAAACATGATTATCTAACCGGGTATTTTATTTAATCCTGAATTATTTAAGAGGTGGGTTTAATCGGCTAGCCTTACTCGCGGTTCTTTCCTGCGTTCATATAAGGAGACAAATTTAGCGATTGCTTTTCTGTATTCTTCCGGCGGGTCAACAAATTTTATTCCGCACCTGTAACCCAGAGTCCTGACAAAAGCGCAATACCTTATTTCCCCCATTGTTATCATTTTATCCTTTAAGCCGAAGAGCGTTCCGTCTATCTCCATCTCTATGATGAGTTTCTTCGGTAAGTAATACTTTGATACTATCCCTATTCCCATCTCGCTTATATCCAGCGCGTGTGCTTCAAACCTTGATCCGCAAGTGAGAGCAAATTTTTGCTGCTGGTCAGCAGGGATGGTTGAAATAATGGTAATATTTATATCTACTCTGGGGGTAATCCTTGTTTCCATAGTTATGTCAAACTTAAGCGTTTTATCTTTCTCTGCTCCAGGCCGTCTATAAACTTTTCAAGCTTATTCTTCTGCTCTTTATCCAGCTTATTAAACTTTACACCGATAATAAACGGATAAGGGCTGCCTGAACGTTTATCGCTGAAAACAACTTCTGCCTTCATAGGCAAAATATAACCCTCGGCAGGCAAAAGATCAACTTTTTCTCCTTTAGGGATACTGCAACTGCAGGCGATCCCTGCTCCGGCCTTACTGATATCCAGAATATAACCCTTACAATAACTGCCCTGGCCATACCCGATATCAACATAAATTTTGTCGGTCATAATTGAGCTCTTTTTTAACAAACTATTATAATTAATTCTACTTTAACTTATAAAAAAAGCAAGGACTAATGGCGCTTTTTCTTAGTTACTTTCTCTTTGATATTGATTAAATTCAGGAATATGTTTACAATCTGCGGGTCAAAATGCGATCCGGAGCCATTTTTGATGATTTCTATGGCTTTGTCTTTAGAAAATGCCTTACGGTAAGGGCGGTCCGAAGTCAAAGCCTGGTATACATCTGCCAATGCGACTATTCTTGCGCCTACAGGTATCTCTTCGCCCTTTAAACCGCCCGGATAGCCCTTACCATCCCATCTCTCATGATGGTAAAGTATCAGCGGGATTATGGGGTGAAGGAACTGTATAGGGCGAATGATATCTACGCCTATTTGGGTATGCTTCTGTATCTGTTTAAATTCTTCCTTAGTTAATTTATCTTTCTTGTTTAAAACGTCCTCGCTTATGCCTATTTTTCCCAAATCATGCAGTATCGCTGCCTGTTTTATATGCTCGATTTCTTCCTGAGGCAGATTCATGGCCTTTGCTATCTGCGTGGCATACCCTACTGTTCTCTCAGTATGCTCACCAGTGCCATGATCCCTGACTTCTATTGTTTTAGCAAAAGCAAAAACGGCTTCAATCAGATTTTCCTTGGACCTTTTATTAAGAAGGTTGACCCTTCTCTGCAGAGACTTGACATTATCATGCGCCTTGTGATTAACCTTAACCCTGGTTTTTACCTTTTTTAAATCCAGGGAGCAGGAAACGGCATTACCGCCTTTTTCTTTTATTTTATTTACAATCTCTGCGGCTTCATCAATAAGGTCCATCCCCTTTACTGATTTATCTTCCGGGTATGAGACTACAGCCACACTCATGCGTATTTTAACTGAATGTATTTTGTTGCCGAAATTATACAAATTGACAGCATCTAATAATCTTTGTGCTAAAACCAAGGCTGTGGACCTATCTGCCCCCGGAGAGATTATTACAAACTCCTCGCCGCCGAACCTGACGATGATATCATATTTACGCACCATCTTCTTAAGCTGGGTTGCAAGCTGTTTTAAGACCATGTCTCCAAATTTATGCCCGTACACATCATTTATGGATTTAAAATAATCCACGTCCATCATTATCGCAGATAAAGGATGCGCATATCTTCTTGCGCGGTAGAATTCAGCTTCGATAATTTCGGTTAAATAACGGTGGTTATATACGCCTGTACCCAGGTCAAGCAAAGCCAGCTGTTTAAGTTTCTTGTTGGTCCTATTGAGTTCAAGGTTCATATGGGCAATTTTCTTTTCTACGGCTTTGCGCTCCGTGATATCTTGCCCGGAACTGATAGTGGCAACTATCTTGCCTCCGGGATCTTTTATCAGGCTGTTATGCCAAAGTATAACTTTTTCCTTGCCATCCCTGGTTATAACAGGATTCTCTGCCTCTCCGAATTCTTTAACCTTGCCTGCCATCAGCTCCTCAAAGACCTCTTTTACCTTATTCCTGTATTTCTTAGGCAAGAATGTATTAAACCAGTCTTTGCCTATAATCTCCTTATAATCATTATAGCCGAGTACGTTGCAGCCCTTTTTATTTATCAATCTTACTTTGGAATCTTTATCTATAATCAATATTATGACATTCGCAATATCCAGGTACATCCGTATCTCTTCTTTGCTTTTTTCAAGCTTATCCTCGAATTCCTTTCTCGCCGTTATATCTACTAAGTTCACAAAAATCGCCGGCCTATTCCGGTAATTTATCAACGATGCCTGCACTTGCCAATAGATCACCTTGCCATCTTTAGCTATACCCCTGGCTTCATAAACACTCGGGGCATCTTTTCCCGTTAGACGCAGGTGATAATAATTTCTCACCTTTTCTTTATCTTCGGGATGGACAAATGCAAAAATATCCTCATTCAACGCTTCCTGCTGGGAATAACCCATAACCTCCATCATTTTTGGGTTAACAAATACGATCTTCTCATCTTGAATAATAAAAGCACCAAACAGCGAGTTATTAACAAGCGCCCTGTATGTTTCTTCGCTTTCCCGCAGAGCTTCTTCTGCGCGTTTCCTTTCATTGATTTCTTTACGCAGATCCTCGTTTATCTTGGCTATCTCTGCAGTGCGCACCTTAACCCTTATCTCTAATTCCTGGCGGGCCTCTTTTAATAACTCTTCTTTCTTCTTTCTTTCGGTTATATCAAATATTATCCCGATTATTCCGGCCTTATTCCCTTTTTCATCATAAAATACCTCTTTATAGAATTCGACATTATGCCTTAAGCCGTCTGCGCCAAGAACCGCTGTTTCATACTTCTGGGACCCGCCTTTTTCACATAACTCCTGGTCCCGCTCTTTATGGTTAATCGCTAGATCAACCGGAGAAATATCATATGCGCTCTTGCCTATAATATCGCTTTTATCCAACCCGAGGTATTGCTTAAAGGCCAGGTTGCAACCCAGATAATTGCCTTTTAAATCCTTGTAAAATATTGGGATAGGGAAATTATTTATAAGACTTTGGAAGGATAATAGCTTTTCTTGAAGAGATAATCCGGTTTTTTCTTTAGGTTTATCCATAAAAACCCCTATTTAGGTTTAACGGCAGCAGTAAGTAAAATATAGCATAACCTTGGGATAAAAGTCAAATCTCCGGACAAAAACTTTTCAATTAGCTTAATGGGTGTTTAGTTCGTTTCAGGCTACTTGCTGATTAAAGCCTTGATCGCGCGTATATGGCCCAGCTCCGCATCTTTAAGCTGTTTTAAAAGCTTAAGCAAGGATGCATTCTTTGTCTGCTCTATAATCTTAGAGTAGAACTCATAGGAAGATTTTTCTTTTTCCAGCGCCAGATTCAGGATATCGCTTGCTGTAAAAGGCTTGCTAAATTTGTCTTTTCTCAAATATTTCATGGTATCTCCTTTTTATTCGGAATTGCCCAAATCTATCATATTTGTATCGCCATAAACATCAGTCAAAACAGGATTTGAAAGCCGGCTCATCTTCTGGGTAACTTCTCCTATGCGGTTAAAATAACTTTTGATCAGGACCAATCTTTCTTTTATTGAATTATCGAAAGAAGATTGAGACATATCGCTTTCAAGCATTTCCAAATTACCCCTTATTACTAAAAGAGGATTATTTATTTCATGCCCCAAAGATAAGGCAGTCTCTGTTATCGCCGCCAATCTTTTCTTTTCTACAAGTTCCTGCTGCATATTCATTATCTGGCGGCTGAACTCTATTAAATTAGATATCAGGTCCCAAAGCAGCTTCCTGCCGATAAAAATACCCAGAAGCAATAAAACCATGGCGGTAATCATTATATAACCGACATCGCCTACGAGTATTTTAAACGAGCTGACCTTCACCACCAATAAATAAAGAAAAACCAAAAACGGGATTACGCCTATTAAGCAAATTGCATTATTAAATTCTCTCCTTGCCTTAATTTGAATTTCTTCTATCTTCATTTTACCCTCCTGGATATGGCTTTCTGCGCTTATTACCTATCTTTCATCAGCGCTAATGTCTCTGCACGAGTCTTTTCGTTTTCCTTAAAAATACCCCTGACTGCCGATGTGACAGTAAGTGTACCCGGCTTTCTTACACCACGCATAGACATACAAAGATGCTCTGCCTCTATGACTACCATAGCTCCTAAAGGCCTCAATTTAGACATAATGATCTCGACTATTTGAGTAGTGAGCCTCTCCTGGACCTGCGGCCTTCTTGCCAGAATATCCACCACTCTTGCCAATTTACTTAACCCCGTTACTCTGCCCTTGCGCGGTATGTAGGCTATATGCGCTTTGCCTATAAAAGGCAAGAGATGATGCTCGCATACGCTGTATAAAGGCACATTCTTGAGAAGTATTATTTCATGATGTTTCTGGTCCAGTATAACTTCTAATTCTTTATTCGGGTCCTGGCTTATACCGGAAAAAATCTCTTCATACATCTCGGCGACTCTCCTGGGGGTATCCAATAGATCTTTTTTACGCGGGTTCTCGCCTATTGCCTCCAGTATCTGCCTTACCGCATCTTCGATCTTCTTTTTATTCATTTCTTTCATTTTCTCTCCTACTTACCTATACAGAAATCATTGAATATCTTATCTATTAAATCCTGGTTAAAATTCTTCCCCAATATCAAGTCCAACTGGGAAATAGCCTCTCTAAGGCTTTGCGCAATCAACTCTGCGGATAATTTATTATCCATTAATTCCCTGGCTTCAGCAACAAGTTTATTTGCGCTTTTTAAGGCTTCGATGTGCCTGAGGTTGCTGATTAGCACAGATTCTGCACCGTAAGAACCCTTAAAAGCCCATTCTGTAAAAGTATCCTCAAGGATATTAATATTCTTGTGTTTCTTTACTGATATTTCTATGACTTTATCAAAATACTTCTTTATCTCTTCCTTGCTGATCCTTGCCTTGAGGTCGATTTTATTTATTACTGCAATGCATTCTTTTTTGGAAAGCTTTTTAATAAGCATCCTGTCATGCTTATCCAATTTCTTTCCCGCATCAAATAACAGCAATAATAAATCTGCTGATTGTATATATTTTCTCGAGCGCTTCAAAGCTTTCTTTTCGATTACATCCCTGGGTTTCAGCATCCCTGCAGTATCAACTATGCATACAGGAATCCCTCTTATATCTATCATCTCTTCTATTGTGTCACGGGTCGTACCTGCAATATGAGTGACTATAGACCTCTCTTCTTTTAATAATGCATTGAGAAGGGAAGACTTACCCACATTAGCCTTGCCGCATATAACAACCTTTATTCCATCACGTATAATCTTACCCTTATTTGCGCTGTCGAGAATCCCGGATATGCGTGAACGTATATCATCCGCTGCCTTGCACAATCTGCCAAAATCAATCGAACCAATCTCTTCTTCAGGAAAATCTATATTAGCCTCAAGCAACGCCAAAATCTCTAAAATACGGCTCCTTATGTCCTCTATTTTGACCGATAAAACCCCGGCAAGCTGCCTGGCGCCTACTCTAAGGGCCATCTCCGTCTTTGCGCTGATAACGTCCAACACCGCTTCTGCCTGGGCCAGGTCAATTCTGCCGTTTAGAAACGCGCGCTTTGTAAACTCGCCGGGTTCAGCCAATCTTGCCCCATTAGCCAAGGCTAGATCTAAAACTGCGCGCATAGCAACTGGGCCGCCATGACAATTTATTTCTATTATATCTTCTTTAGTAAAAGACCTGGGCGCACGCATCACAGTAAGCAAGACTTCATCCACAATATTATTCCGAGGCAACTCATTCTCTTTATTCTGTGAACTGTGAACTATTAACTGTGAACTATCTACTATCCACCCATAATGGATAGTATATGTCTTAAAACCGCTGGGCAATTTCTTATCCTTGGAAACAAAGATCCTATCGGCAATTGCGATAGCATCGCTACCGCTTATACGCACTATTCCAATACCCGAATCACCCGACGAAGTAGAAATAGCTGCTATAGTATCAGAGGTATATTTTAACTTGCCCATGATAATACCCTGGCCTCTCCAACAAGAAATAAAGATCCGGTTATAATTACAAGGTCTTCTTGAGCCGCGTTATTGATAACTTCAAGTCTGGCGGATCTTAAATCGGAGGCAATAAACTTGTGTTGTGTCCTAAAAAACAGGCTTAATTCGTTAGGTTCAACTGCCCTGGGGTTATCCGCTTTGGTCAAAATTACAATATCGCTAATTTTATCAAGCTCCCTGCAGAATCCTGCTATATCTTTGTCATTGGACATTCCTATCACTGAGATCACGCGTTTAAATTTAAAGTTATTTAACAGCGTCTCCCTGAGAGCTCTTGCCGAAGCTTCATTATGGGCTCCGTCTAAGACAACAAGAGGTTTCCTGGAGACCACCTCGCACCTTCCTGGCCAAGAAGTGTTTTTTAACCCTTCTCTTATGCATTCAGGCCGGGAATGAATTCCAAGAAAATGCAGCGCTTCTACTGCTGCAACAGCAGTAACTGCATTCATTAATTGGTGTTCGCCGGCAAGCTTTATCTCCAAATCATGATATTCTCCGAAAATACCTTTGATCCATAATTTCCCGGCCTTATGGCCATATAAGATATCCTCTCCTACCCTGTATAGCCTTGACCCCGTATCCTGGCATTTTTTCTTAATTACTTCCGTAACTTCTTTTTCTTGAGGCGCACAAATGACTATCGGCCCCCTTGATTCCTTGATTCCTTTTATTATCCCAGCTTTTTCATAGGCAATTTCACCAAGCGTATTGCCTAATTTCTGTGTATGCTCATAACTTATCGGGGTGATTACACTGACTAAAGAATAAACCGTATTAGTAGCATCAAGCCTGCCTCCAAGCCCTGTTTCAAGGACGACAAAATCCACATTTTTCCTTAAATAATAAATAAACGCTATCGTAGTATAGACTTCAAAGAAAGAAAGCGGGCCATATTCCGATTTACTGCAATAATCATCAAAAACCGCTTTGTATTCTGTGACTATCCCGGTTAATTCCTGCTCAGTTATCATCCCTTCAAAATCACACTGGCGGCTGAAAGCTGACGCCTGATAACTTAAGACTCTGATTCTTTCTCTAAAATCATTCAAATGCGGAGATGTATATAGCCCTACTTGAAAACCGCAGGCCCTTAAAATATATGCGGCAAAAGAGCAAGTCGAACCCTTGCCCTTGGAACCGGCAACATGCACACACCTTAATTTATGCTGGGGATTACCGATCAGATCCAAGAGGCCTTTGACCCGTTCAAGTTTACAAGATTCTTTATACGGGTAAACCGGGATCTTTTCGTAGTTTATAAAGGATTCTAAATACTTGAGAACTTCGGGATAGGTCACTTCTTGTGATTATTCTCCAGCCAGGAAACTAAAAAAGCGGGCTTGTCAATGCCTGAAATGCCTGATACCGGTAAATACCATAGAAATACCATATTTATCGCAGGCTTTTATTATTTCCTTGTCCGAAATCGAGCCGCCCGGCTGTATTATCGCCTTCACTCCTGATTTAGCCGCCAGCACCACGGCATCTGCCTTCGGAAAGAAGGCATCAGAAGCAAGACAAGAGTTCTTTATCTGGCCTGATGATTTAATTTTAGCTATAGTAACAGAATCTACCCTGGACATTTGGCCGGCACCTATGCCTACGGTTTTATTGCCCCTGGTAAGGACTATCGCATTTGATTTTACGTGCTTTGCCACCTTCCATCCGAAAATTAAACTCTGCATTTGAACTTTGCTTGGTTTTTTCTTAGTAACTATTTTAATCTCTTTCAAATCAATGGTCTTTACATCTTTATCCTGCAAAAGCAGTCCTCCGCTGACCCTTTTTAAATCGGTATCAAGCATAGGGCCTGAATCCTTCAACGTAAGCACCCTAAGATTTTTCTTATCCTTGAAATATCCTTTTGCCTGCTCATCATAATCTGGGGCAATTATACATTCCAGGAATCCGCTCTTTGCAATCAATTTCGCAGTTGTTAAATCAAGCTTTCTGTTTAATGCCACTATCCCGCCAAATGCCGAAAGTGAGTCGCATTTCCATGCGCTAAGATATGCCTTGGAAAGGCTATAATCTTGCGCAACGCCACAGGGATTATTATGCTTGACTATTACAGCTGCCGGATTTTCAAATTCATTGACAAGCTCCCATGAGCTGTTTAAATCAAGGATATTATTGAAAGATAGCTCTTTGCCCTGGAGCTGTTTTAAATTAATGATACCCCTATTTTTGTTTTTTTCCTTATAGAATGCTGCCTTTTGATGAGAGTTTTCTCCATATCTTAGGTCCTGTATCTTCTCAAATGTAAAACTGACTTCGCTAGGAAATGCGGTATCTTCTGTTTTACCGCTAAAATAATTGCTCAGATAATTATATATCGCATTGTCGTAACGGCTGGTATGCAAGAATACCTCTACACCCAGGCTGCGCATAAGCCCTTCCGGGATCGAGCCGTTATTTGCCTTTAGTTCACTTATAACCTGGGAATAACGACTGGGGTTACATACCACAACTACTGAATGGGCATTCTTAGCCGCGGAACGAAGCATTGACGGCCCGCCGATATCGATATTCTCGATTACCTCTTCAATAGTAACACCCGGCTTCTGGGTTGTTTTTTCAAAGGGATATAAATTTACGACTACGAGGTCTATCAATCCTAAACCCAGGTCAGTTAACGTAAGCATATGCTGGCTGTTCTCTCTTAATGCAAGAAGCCCGGCATGGATCTTAGGATGCAATGTCTTAACCCTGCCATCAAGTATTTCCGGAAAACCCGTATAATCCGAAACATCTTTCACGGATATTTTGTTTTCGCGCAGGAGTTTAGCTGTCCCTCCCGTAGAAAGAATCTCGATACCCATTTTGTCCAGCTCTTTTGCAAAATCCAATATGCCTGTTTTATCGGAAACACTTATTAAAGCGCGCTTCACCTGGGCCATGGCTGATGTTCTCCTTTCGATTTCATTTATTAAAACGGAAATTTGCTAAATCTGCGTCCTGCATAATATAATCCTTCTGCTCAAGCCTCATTTTACCTGCCTGTTTAGCTTTTACCTCACCGCCAAATTGTATAAAATCATTGAAACTTATTATCTCGGCGCGTATGAATCCGCGCTGAATATCTGAATGGATTACGCCTGCGGCAAGCCAGGCAGTTGTTCCCTTGCGTATAAGCCATGCTCGGGTATCTTTTTCTCCGGCAGTAAAAAAGCTGATAAAGCCTCCTTCAGCAACAGCCCTGGATAAAAAGGAGTTGGTGTTATCCGAATCGCTGCTCTCTGCAACGATTACTGGCCTGCCTGTAATCAAGCCGTATCCTGAAACAAGCTGTTTCTGTTCGGCATCCAGCTGCATGTTACAAACAAAAACTTCTTTCTCAAGCTGGGCCTTGATAAAAGCAAGCAGCGCCTTCTCTTTTTCGTCGGCGCTCCTTGAAAGCCTGGTCTCAGTGAACTCCAAATCCTTTAATATAAGGTCGCTTGTAAGATCACGGGGAACAATTATAGCATCTGCCTCGAGCATAAGCTCAGGGGCAATAACCTCTACCTGTATATACGTTTTTTTCTTGGCTTTTACAATACTGTCTACCTGGTCAAGCCTTTGGTCTTTAATATTATGCTTACCTATATTTATATTGGGTACTGAAAAGTTAGATATTTTCACGTAGGGCTCCTCAAACCGTAGCTTCTTCCTGCTTCTTTGTTGACTGATATTGTGCGATTATATTAGCGGATACTTTATGCGGTACTTCTCCATAATGCGAAAAGCGCATAGTATAAACGCCCCTTCCTCCGGTAATTGAACGCAGATCATTAGCATACCTAAACATCTCTGAAAGCGGTACTTGCGCCTTTACTATTTGCTTCTTGCCTTTTATCTCCATGCCTATGATCCTGCCGCGCCGTGAATTCATATCACCGGATATCGCTCCTAAATATTCCTCGGGGATCACAATCTCTGCATCCATAAAAGGCTCCAGTAAAATCGGGCCTGCCGCCAGTATTGCTTTCCTTAAAGCCATGGAGCCGGCGATCTGAAAGGCCATATCAGAAGAGTCTACTTCATGATAGGAACCGTCAAAAAGTATGACACGCAGGTCAACTATAGGATACCCTGCTATTGCTCCCTCCTGGCAAGCCTGTAATACGCCCTTTTCAACCGAAGGGATATAATTTCTCGGTATTGCTCCGCCGAAAATCTTATCAACGAATTCAAAACCCGCGCCTCTCTCAAGCGGCTGTATCTCAAGCCATACGTCACCATATTGGCCCCTGCCGCCTGACTGACGCTTAAATTTGCCTTGTACCTTAGCCGACTTAGAAATCGTCTCTCTGTAGGAAACTTTGGGAGTGCCCACATCTACCTCAACATGAAACCTTTTTTTCATGCGCCCGACCATTACATCTAAATGCTGGTCCCCTAATCCGGAAATAATCAATTCTTTCGTCTGAGGGTCATGCGTTGACTTAAAAGTGGGGTCCTCAGCTGCCAGTTTATGCAGGGCTATGGAGATCTTTTCCTCATCATGGCTGGTCTTTGGCTTAACCGATGCTGATATCGCCGGTTCGGGAAAAACAATCGGATCAAATACTACGGGGTGCTTCTCATCGCTCAAAGAATCATTTGTGAAGGTATCTTTTAATTTAGCGATAGCAACTATATCCCCGCAAGAAGCAGAATCAACAGGCCTTTGTTCTTTACCCTGCAGCATATAAATAGGCCCGATTTTTTCTTTAAGCTTCTTGCTTACATTATAAAATCCGGTATTAGCAGCAAGCCCCCCCGAAAAAACCCTTAACAGCGTTAATTGCCCTATATACGGGTCAGAAAAGCTTTTAAATACAAAGGAAGAAAACGGCTCATCGGGCTTACAGGAGATTTCTTTTTCTGTATTACCTAAGGGCTCATGCGCCATTACTTTTCTTTCTAAAGGGCTGGGCAAATAATTAACAACCGCATCTAAAAGTTCTGCTATGCCTTTATCAGCCAAAGCTGAGCCTGCTATTACGGGAAATACTTTCCTTTTTGATACTGCCAGGGTAAGGCCTAAAGACAATTCTTCACTTGTAAGCTTGGCGCCTTCAAGATATTTTTCCAGCAGTTTATCATCGCTCTCTGCAATCGCCTCAACCAGTTCAGGGTCTTCCAAAGAATTTATAACCATTGCCTTGGGAGAAAGCCTCTGACGGATATCTGTCAATACCTTTTCCGGACCGGAGTTTTCTTTATCTGTCTTATTAATAAATAGAATGGCAGGTAGCTCATACTCTTCCGCCAGCTGCCAGGCCCTCTCTGTCCCTACCTCAACCCCTCCAGAGGCATCAACTATTATAACGGCATTATCTACCGCCCTTACTCCAGAAAACACTTCCCCTTGGAAATCGGCATAACCAGGGGCATCAACAATCTGGATCCTTACCCCTTTATGATCACAGAACATGAAACTTAAGTTTATTGAACTTTTTCTTTCGATCTCATCGCTGCTATAATCGCTGACAGTGGTGCCGTCATTTATTGTGCCTTTTCTGCTGCTGGATTTGGTAAAATAAAGCATGCTTTCGGCAAGGCTGGTTTTACCGGATTGAGCATGCCCTAAAAGGATAATACTCCTCTTGTTCTTTGCATCCATATCGCAACTCCTTTTTTAAAATATTTAAAAAGAAGGCTTGTGCAGGCAGGACAAAGATCATAGCTGATTTATCAAGCAATATATGAATTATATAATAGGCTTATTTAAGGGTCAAGGAATAAAGAAGGGTGGATTTAGCCCGTAGAACACAGTTCACATAACCTAGCAAAGATCAGCCAGCGCTTCTAAACAGCAAAATTCTGTAAATTTATTAATAGGTTAACAATCTATCATGAACAGGCATACTAATAATCCTGCGCTAAAAGCACCATATAATGGACAGATATGGAGATAGTATTTTAAGAGGAATGGATGTGGCTGGAGACAAATAACTTATTATTCTGAATAAGTATAAATCTTGCCCTTGTAATTTCTCAGGACGAACTTGCCTTTAGCCTGAGATAAGATATAATTAGGCCCGACGGGGATCTTACCTCCGCCTCCTGGCCCGTCAATAACATAAGTCGGCACAGCATATCCAGAGGTATGCCCGCGTAATTTCTCCATGATGTTGATCCCGGCAGAGACCGATGTCCTGAAATGCTGAGTGCCTTTTACCGGGTCGCATTGATATATATAATACGGCCTGACTCTTATTTTGAGGAGTTCATGCACAAGCTTACGCATGATATAAGGCCTGTCATTTATGCCCTTGAGCAGGACTGTCTGGCTGCCTAGCGGTATACCGGCATCGGCAAGCATATCGCATGCCATCTTGCAACGTTTAGTGATCTCTTTAGGATGATTGAAATGTATGCTCATCCAAACAGGAGAATACTTTTTAAGGGTATTTACTAATTTTTCCGTTATCCTCTGAGGCAGGGTCACGGGCACACGCGTGCCGATCCTGACAAATTCTACATGAGATATCGAGCGGATCTTTTTAAGCAGATCCTCGATATCTTCGTCTTCCATAACCAAAGGATCCCCTCCCGATATAAGCACATCCCTGATTTTACGGTTGGATTTTATATACTCTATCGCCTGATCGAACCTGGAATCGGTTTTAGACTCAGGATGTTCGCCGACTAGCCTGCGTCGGGTGCAATGACGGCAATACATAGCGCAATGCTCGGTTGCTAAAAGCAGGACCCTGTCCGGGTACCTGTGTACCAGGTGCGGGGCAGGTGAATCCCTGTCTTCTGCGCAAGGATCAGTCATTTCATGCGGGCCGATTTCTGATTCCGCCAATACTGGCACTGCCTGCCTTCTTAAAGGGCATGCCGGGTCTTCAGGGTCGATTAGAGAAGCCCAATAAGGAGTTATGGCCATAGATAACCTGCCGCTAGCCTTTTTTATTGCCGCTTCTTCCTCTGAAGTGATTTTTATTATTTGCGAAAGGTCGTCCTTGGAATAAATTCTGTGTTTGAGTTGCCAATGCCAATCTTCCCAGTCTAAAGGGTTGACGTCTTTATACAGGCTTATCTGCTGATAATCCTGCGATCTCCTAGAGCGTGGCTGCGCGGTAGCTTCATTTACAGCTTTATTCTCGGTTACTAATTGGTTGCCCAATTTTGCTCCTTTCTCTTTCTGAAGCGCTAATAAGTATCGACTCTATTATATCCTCATACTTCATACCTGCGGCATATGCCATCATCGGGAAGTTTGATTCCCGGGGATTAAGCCCAGGTAGAGGATTAATCTCTAAAACATAAGGGGTATTATCCTTATTTAAACGTATATCAGTCCGCGATATATCAAAACACCCTATTGCTTTATGAGTCTTTAAAGCAGCTGCCTTGACTATGCTTGCCGTTTCCTGGTCTAACCTTGCAGGGCAGTAGAATTTCGGGGTCAACCCCAGATCTTTGTTACCCTGAAATTCTTTCATACGCCAGCTGTAAAAATATTCTCCGCTTGAAACACAATCAGAAAAATCTATTTCTAATATAGGCAAGATCGTCGGGTTATTATTACCCAATATACCAACGGTCAATTCTTTGCCGTCAACAAACTCTTCGACCAGTGCCTCCTGGTTATAAACTTTTATTATCTCTCTAATCTTATCATAAAGCGTCTCTCTTTTAAGAAAAACGCTTGATAAACCTATGCCTTTACCCGAACCCTCACGATTAGGTTTGACAATCAACGGGAATTTTAATTCCGGGTTTAATTCCTCGTCCCCTCTTAGAAAGAGCTGTGATTTAGGAGTAGGGATACCTTCAGCAATAAGTATCTTTTTTGTCAGAGATTTATTAAGCGCCAATGCCAGAGAAAACGGCCTTGAACCGGTATAAGGGATCTTTAAATAATCCAAAACTGCCGGTACCTCTGATTCACGGTATTTACCGAATCTTCCTTCGGCGATATTAAATACCATGTCAACCCTGTTTTTCCGAAAATATGACAAAATATCGGGATAATTCAAATCTACAAAATCAACGCTATGGCCCTTTTTAGCCAAAGCAGAAATTATCGCCTGCGCTGTTTCCTCGGAGTCAAATTCCGAGAAATAATCTACCGGCTTAGTCTTGTCCTTCTTCTTCAAATTGCACGCAAGCGCAATTTTCATCTATACGATTCCGTACCTCTTAAATGCACCGTTAAGTATTTTCCCGATCATCTGGGCATAAGTCATGCCTTTATTCTGCGCAAGAAGCATAAATACATCTTCGGTGGAAAGTGACGGCAAAGGATTGATCTCTAAGACATAGGGATTATCCTTTTCATCAACCCGGAAATCAATTCTTCCAAAATCACGGCATTCAACCGCATTATAAGTCATCAAGGCCAGTTCAGAAATTTTATTCTCGAGTTTTTTGCTTATTTTGGCCGGGCAAACGTACTCAAGTTTATCGCTGGCTATACGGGCAAAAGTATAAAACTGGTCTTTTAAATCAAGGTTGCCGTCAATTTTTATCTGCACAACCGGCAGGACCTCGGGACTATCATTACCGACGACAGCCACAGTAAACTCTTTACCCCTTATAAATTCTTCTACCAATGCCGGCTGTTTGTAAATATTTATTATACGGCTGGCTTGGGCTTTAAGCTCTTTTTCATTTGCAACTCTTGAGTTTTCACTTAATCCTTTTGAGGAGCCCTCAAAACGCGGCTTCACTATTAAGGGGAACCTGCAATGGTCAAGGTTTATTAATTCTTCCTCGGTTTTTATTTCGAAATATTTCGGGGTGGGTATATTTCCGGCAGTAAAGATCTTCTTAGCCATTACCTTATCCAATGTAAGTGCCAGAGTAAAAGCATCGGAACCCACATAAGGAATGCCGGCCATCTCTAAAAGTATAGGTACCTGGGATTCTCTATTGCGCCCGGTAAGGCCTTCTGAAATATTAAACACTATATCTACATCGAGGTTGCCGAAATTCTCCAGCACCTTGCTGGCATTGCCGATCTTCTTAACGTTGAACCCACATGCCTTTATGGCATTTGCAATAACGTCAACGGTAGAAGGACTGTCAAACTCGGCATTTGCGTCGGGCGGGTCGCCTTCTTTAAATGTATAATCTGATTTTAAATCGTATGTTAATCCTACGGATATCATTTTAAAAACATAAAAAAGGGCTCCGTAAAATCAGAGCCCTTGGTTTTACACTATTTTTTTCAATTTATTTTATTCTTCCTCCAAAAAAAATTAAAAATTTTTTTCTATTTAATTAATTTAATCATAATGCTGTTTGTTTGTCAAGGTTTTTTTAAAAATTGGGGGTATTTTTATCAAAAACTTTGCTTTAATCTGCTCCCTAGCATATTCTTGGCGTAATTTCATCCGGAGCCATATCTAATACACGCCTGGAACCGGTAATTGTCTTTATTATAACCTTTCGAGCCGGATTTTTAACAACACTGCCTATTATCGCTGCATTCTTGCCTAAAGGGTGCCTGCGCAGCATATCCACAATTCTCAAAGATTGCCTGCTCTCAGCTATTATTACAGCTTTACCTTCATTGGCAATAAACAAAGGATCCATGCCCAGCAATTCGCAACCGGCATTTACCTTGCTGGTGACAGGTATATCCTTTTCATTTATGACTAAGCCTACATTTGCCAATTTGGCAATCTCATTTAATGTCGTAGCCAGGCCGCCGCGTGTCGGGTCGCGCATAAATTTTATGCTATTGAACCTTCTTAAAACAGGCAATATAAGGCCGTTTAATGCTGCGCAATCGCTTCTTATCTGGCCTTCTAAAGAAAAACCCATCCTTCTGCTTAATACCGCTAAGCCGTGTTCGGCTATATTCCCGGTGACTATAATTTTGTCGCCGTTTACTATCCTATCGGCAGCTAATAATCTGCCGGAAATCGAAATCCCTATCCCCGCAGTATTGATAAATATATTGTCACAGGCACCCTTTTCCACGACTTTAAAATCACCGGTTACTATCGTAATGCCGGCTGCTTTGGAAGATTTTTTTATAGATGCAACTATCCTTTTAAGCAATAGAATATCCAGGCCCTCCTCTGCTATGATAGCCAATGATAAAAACTTAGGGATAGCCCCGGACACCACAAGGTCATTTATCGTCCCGCAAACGCTTAATTTACCGATATCTCCGCCTTCAAAGATAACCGGGTCTACAACGAATGAATCTGTGGAAAAAGCGATCCGGCCCTTGATATTAATTAACGCACTGTCTCCTAACTCAGAGAGTACAGGGTTATTGAACTCCTTGAGAAAGAGTTCGCTTATAAGGCTGTGCATGCGCCTTCCTCCGGCGCCGTGGCCCAAAGTTATCTTGTCATTTTTAAGAATCATAAACCCTTCTGAGTTTTAATAACTTCATAAAACTGATTACATCCTTGATTAAACTACCACTCCGCAAGATGCAAGATCGCTTTTTAGTTTTTCTGTATTCTCAAATACGAAACTTTTTATGCCTAATAAGCTTGCGCTCTCAATTAACTCAGGCCTGTCGTCCGTATAGAATATCTCATGCGGATAGCTAGCTGCGACTATCTCTATGGCTTTTTTATAAATACGGGGGTCTGGTTTTCTTAAACCCAGCTCGTAAGAAAGCATTAAATCATGAAATGCTTCAAAAATAGGGAATCTGGTTTTTAAATATTCAAAATGAAGTACATTTATATTGGAAAGCATGGCTAACCTGTAGTTACTTCTTAAATAACGCGCTAATTCATATGTTTCAATATTCCTTTCTGTACGGAAGAATATATCATTCCATATCTGCTTAAATTCCTCGTAGCCGATATCAATCTTTAAAATATTTTTTACTCCTGAAAAAAATTCAAGGGGCTTTATTTTCCCGCTCTCAAAATCTGCCGTGAGGCGAGAATCAAAAAAAAGGTCAAATATTTCCTGCGGGCTATTTTTGCAAAGTTTTGAAATCTTATCGGCAGCAGTCAGATGGTTAAAATCTACCAGCACCCTGCCCAAGTCAAATATTATTGTTTTTATCACGATTAATTGTCCTTCTCTTTATCTGCACCCGAATCTTTCCTGAACAGGTCCAGAAACCTGTCTTCATAGTCCTTATAGACGTTCCACTTATCAAGTTCATTCTTTAGTTCCTGGGCCTTGGCAATATCATTTTTTGCCAAGCTGAATAACTTATCTATTTTTTCCTTCACGGAAAAAGGCAGTTTTGTAAGCTGGCCTAATGTCTTTTTTATCTTTTCAATCTCGTCTTCATTAATCGGGCCTGAAGCCTGCGTGCCGATTTTAAGATAGTCTAAGAGTTTGTTTATTTCCTCATCTACGGCGTGCATCTGTTCGATTAAAGCGGTGAAATCGAGGCTTATCCTTAAAATCCTGTTTAACGCATCTAATATTGCATAGCTGGCCTTGGGGTTTTCAATCTGGATGGTATAAAGGGGTACCTCTCCTAAAAATGAAACCCCCTCTAAGCCTTCCCTTTTAGCGATCCCCAAAAATAAACCGTTCATCCCGCTTATTTGGCCTTCTGGCAAAGTAGTAAAGCCGTGTTTTTTCATTTCATTGTTCAATTTTGCGGAAGTGCAGGCGAAACGGACACCCGGCTGCTGGGTGTGTTCTATGGGCTGGGGCATAGCGGCAAAGCCAATCACCATTTTTACCTTGAAACTTTTGGCCAGGTCAATTATTTCCTGGCAATAATCTTGCCCGCGGGAAAGGTCGGGTTGCGCATTGCTTATAAAAATTATCAGGTCGTTACTTCCTGTTTTGTTTTTCCAGTAATAAAATTTATTGTAAGGAAGCTGCGGCGTCTCCATTATCCCGTTACGTATTACGCTGCCGGTAAGATAAAAAAATTCCTCCGCCTCCATTTCTGCAAACTCGGTGGCTTTAAGCTGTTCAACAAGATAAGTAGCCGCCTTAAAGGCTACCTCCCCTATACCCGGCCAGGCCACAATGAGGTATGGGTTTTTTAATTTTGGTTTCTTTAAGAGTTTTATTTTATTTGCCATTATTGCTCTCCTTATATTTATTATCGCTGGTTGAATTTAAAATCTTTTAAAAAATATTCCATGACTAAACTTCCCTTGAGTAAATTATTTATTGTCACATATTCATCAGAGGTGTGTTCGCAACCGGATACGCCAAATCCGGTAGCAATAACCGGTATACCCTTTTCATGTAAAAAGGTTATTACCGTCGCCCCTTCGGAGCCGACGAATTCAGGTTTAATACCGGACTTAAGCATAGCGGACTTCAAATGATTAACCAGGCTGTGCTTGGTGCTGATTTGAAATGGCTGCTGCAGTGCCTCTATCTGAAAGATATATTTAGGGCAAACGGATCCTATTATTTTCTTTATATCATTTACCACTCTCTCTGAACACATGCCCGGATAAAACCTTACATCCAGCTCAAATTCACACCAGTCTGCCACAATATTTACTTTATCCCCGCCATTTATCGTGCCTACATTTACAGTAGGCGGCCTGAGGTACTTTATTTTCTTGTATGAAAACTTATGCTTTTTTATACCTGAAATCACCTGTAGACATAGATCAATGGCATTAATGCCTCTCCAAGGATATGCGCCGTGCGCCCTTCTGCCTTCAATCTTGATTTTCAGGTGCAACAATCCTTTTTGTGCCACTACGATCCCGAAATCATCGGAATCAAGAATCACAGCAGCATCACTTCTAAGCAGGCCTTTATTTAATAACGGCAATAAACCAAGGCTTGAGCCGCACTCTTCATCTGCAGTAGCCGCAAAGACCAAATTATATTCTAATTTTACGTTCTCTTCAACAATGCTGCTTATTGCCTCTAAAGCACAGGCCAAATTGCCCTTACAGTCTGTAGCACCCAACCCGTAGATCCTGCCGTTTTTTATGGAACCGGCGAATGGATTGACTTTCCATTTCTTGCCATAGGGGACAGTGTCTAAATGCGGTGTTATTAATAGTGATTTTGCCGGCTTTTGGGAGCGTAAAATCCCGATAACATTAGAGCGCCTGCCCTTAAACTCGTATATTTTTGTTACAAACCCAAGCTTGTCAAGGTGGCCCTTAACGAAATATGCAATCCTGCGCTCATCGCTTCCCGGATTCTGCGAATCGATACGGATTAAATCACGCAATAATTTTACGACTCTTTTTTTATTTATCATCTTAAAAGGAATATTTTATGCCGCCGGCAAATGCCTGGACATCCACAAACTGCGCCTCAATATTAAACCAGCATCTTTCTGTAATAGGCAGGTCTATGCCTAAGAAAAGACCGATATTCTTAGTCAGGTCTGACATATACCGCTCTCTTATGCCGTCCTGCCTGTGTATATAATCTGTCCTTGATAATTTAACACCGATATAAGGATCAATATTTGCTACCTGCCTGGATATTAATACTGAAAACTGCCAATCATCCAGTATTGCAGCATGCCCTGTTTGACCGACGCGAATTTTTTCCGGATGCACGCTGATATGCTGGAATCCGCAGACAGCTTTAAATTGATTTCTATCAAAAAACTTTATCCTGAAACCATACCCTCCAGCAAATGACGAAGGATAATCAAGCTCATCGGCCCCCACAGGATGCTGTTTGATATTCCCTGTGCCGCCTTTTAAATCGATAGAAAGCCAATCATATAAACCGTAAGAGAGGTCAAAAAAATTCTGAGAACTTCTTATTTTGCCTTGTTCATTCTCCAAATACCTTTTCAGTATTGAGTAATTAGAGGCTCCCGCGTGGAACTCGTTCTTTTTAGGCATTCTGGCTCCATAGCAAGGTGCGCTTACAGCTTTGCCCTGGCATAAAAGACAGACTACGATACTGAGAAATACCGGCTTTATTATCTTAACGGGCATATCATACATTTTTTTCTCGACTTTAGGCAGAATTCTTTTCCCAGCTTTACCAAAAGGGCATGGTATTCGTTAAAGTGCTTTGAACTTGGTTTTAAGTTTTTCATAAACATAGCCTGTATCTGCCCATAAGTGTACTGGTCGGAAATCAAGCCATGGCGAAGCAATATTCTCTTTGTATAAGCATCAACTACGAATACCGGCTTGTTCAATGCATATAGTAACATTGAATCTGCTGTTTCCGGGCCTATGCCTTTTACCCCAAGCAGCTCATCTCGTAAAACACTGGTTTTTTGTGCCCGCATCTTGCTTATTTGGCCGCGGTATCTTTTGAAGATAAAATCAAGGAAAGCTGATATCCTTGCTGCTTTAAGATTAAAATATCCTGCTGGCCTGATCAAAATAGCAAGCCTCTTCCTGGAAAGAGCGCGGAGTTTCTTAGGGGAGAGCAGTTTATTCTTCTTAAGATTTGCTATCGCTTTTTCTACATTAGACCAGCTGGTATTCTGGGTAAGGATAGCCCCTATCATTACCTCAAAAGCCGAATCTGCAGGCCACCAATACTGCTGCCCAAATTCGGAAAAAAGTTTCTTATAGAAAAGTTTAATTTTTCTGGCCATCCTTCTTGAACTTTAAAGGATTATGATTATAGTAAGCGAATATAGCATAGGCAGTACCGGATAATGAACCGGTATCTTTACCTTTAGGTGTCATCCAGCCGTGTCCTGTATCAACGAAATCCTGAGTTGCGTAAGGAAGGCAGCTTTCTCCCTGGCCAGAAGGAGAAGGGCTTGAAATTATCATTTTGCTGAGTTCAGACAAATATTCGTCAGCCTTATTTGCATAAAGGGCTGCTTTTTCCGGTATGCCTTTTGAAGAATAATACGCAGACATAATCTTCATGGTCACAATCATCTGTCCTGTCCATTCCGCAGATACCACTCCTCCCCTTGCCAAGCCTCTTTCCGGAGCAAAATCAAAACCCTTTACTTTCACTATTTGGCCGTCTAACCTGCAGAAGGGGACTTCTACCACACAGTTATTTTCAGCAAATTCAATTATTTTGTCCGGGTCCATCTTCATATCTATCAGCGTCTCAGGGCCGAATGACGCTATTGCCCAGGCATACGTATCAGTCGCGATCGTCGAATCACCTTTGCCGCGCCTTATGGGGACATCTCCTTTATCATAAATATGTTTTTTAAGCCAGGCAGATGTTTTATCTCTGGCTGTTTTATAAATAGCTTTTCCGGTTATTATATGCAACATATCAAAAAATGCATAGGCATCAAGATTGTGCTCAGTTGAATACCAGCCGAAATTCGGTCCGCCCCTTATCCCTCCTTCTTCGTCTTCATTTTGTAATTGCATTATGCCGTTGGCTATCTCTTCAGCCATACTCAGGAAACTGGTATCCCCTGTCTTATGCGTATACTGCAATGCCGCTATACCCAGCCAGATATTCGGCCCTGCATGAACGGTATATTCCGCCGGCGAACCATCATTAAAATAATAGGCGTTTAAAAACAGGCCGTCTATCCTTTGGGCTTTACTATCGAAGAAATCCAACATCATCGCTGCCCGGTCAAAATCAGCAAAAATCATAAAAACCTGCGCTGCCAGCGACTGATCATAAATGAACGACCATCCGCGGATATCTCTATCGCCCTCAAAACTCATAACCAGGCCATTGCTCGGGTTTTGATGTACGCTAATCCAGTCGTACATTTTAGAAACATTGGCTTTTTCAAGTTTTAATTTTTCCTTGCTTAATAAATCCAGTTTCTTAACTTCGGCACTCTGGGTGCTATTTAGGGCTGCAAGTTCTTTTTGTAATGCTTCTTTCTGGCGGGTCACCTCTTCAATACGTGATGCCAACTCTTCAACCTTATTATTTTTTCTGTTTAATGAATCTCTTTCGGCCTCCAAAGACCCTATCATCACATGAAGCCGGCTTAACTCGGATTCCAGTTTTAATTTCTCGGTATCCATTTCTTTAATTTTGGCCCTGGCAGAATTTGAATCATTCACATTCTTTAATAGCTCAGCAACAAGTAATTTATTGCCCTCCATTAGCCTGGCAGTCATTATGCTGTTTACAACCAAGCCTAGGCCAAGCAACAGTATTACGGAAGCGGAAATCGGAAAAAATAATTTTTTAAGCCAAACATAACGCATTATCAGCCTGTTGTGGACAGGGTTTATTTCATCATAACTTAATCCTATAAGGTATTTATTACCTGTCGGCAAAATCTGTTCTTTAACCCATGCTATATGCGCCAAGGCAGATATAGGGTTTCTTGATACGGGCATCTCAATATCCATGGAGGTTTTTACCTCCTTGCTTATCACCAAAGCCGCCAGCTCCGGATTAAGATTATTGACAGCCAGACAAATCCCGCCCTTGCTGATGTTGCTGGTAAAACCCTGGAGCCATCCAGATAAAAAATGCCTGCCTTCAAATGAAACAAGCCTGAATTGGACCGGTAATACAGTATTTATACGATGATATCTTCTTCTGTTTTGCTCATTATCAGTTGTTTTTGCCATTGGGGCTTATCTTAACCTTTCCAAAATAATCCTTTGTTTAATCTTCTTAGCAACACTAGTATAAAAAGATTGGAATTTATTATAATCTTCTTGAGGTATAATCCTTTTCTTAAGCTCGACCTGTTGCCGGGCATATATCTTGTTTTTATTGACCCTGTACTCAACCTGTAATTTCATCCAGGGGCTGTCTTCAATAATACTTTCAGGAACATATTTTATAACAAAGTTATACGGAATTTCAATATAAAATGCCATTTCTTTTTTGTCTAAAATATGAAATTCTATGGGGTACTTACGCTTTTCTTTGCCTACAAGAGATGGATCAAGGCTTACAAGCTGCGGCATAACTCTAAGCGGGCCTGCCTGAGTAAAGTACTCAGGGCCTTCGAACTTATAAGATAATACTACCGGCTTGTTAATATCATCTGCGTTAAGGATTTTATAATCAATCAATTTAGCTCCTATTGAAATATCCTGCATTCGTTCCTTAATCGCATCCAATATCATTTCAGGGGGAGTATATAAGAGCCAGGCCCTTTGCAGCTGGTCATATATACCGCGGGTATCAACTATTTTCTCTGCCGATATTCCCTCATTTTTGTTTATCCTGGCTGTTATCTTTTGCTGAATCAGGTTATGTGCGGCGTCAAATAACGGAGTATCCTCGATTTGGTATTTGTCCGGTTTTATTATCAAAACTTTTCTCTCCTGGTCAACTGCCGGCAGATCTCCGAATGAACAGGTTTCAGCAGTCGGGTCGAGAAAAATGAATTTACCGTGCAATTCCAATACAGCTATACAGTGGTTGAACATAGAAGAAGCAAAGCCCGGATCCAGATTATAATAACCTTTTGTAGAAATAAGCACCGGCCAGGCGTCAAAACCCGCTTCTTTTAACATAGCCACCAGTAATACAGCCTGGTCTTTACAATCACCGTATTTATTTCTGTATATATCCTCTGCCCTGTGCGGTTCATAACCGGCTTGGCCGTACTCAACCGCAACATAGCGGATCTTTTGCGCACAGAAATTATAAATTGCCCTGGCCTTGGCTTCGGCAGATTTACACCTTTTAGTAAGCAAACGGACCTGCCGCTTTATATCTTTATCGGCGGCGATCTTATCTTTTGCCAAATTCCACCACCATTCATGGACGTTTTGCCAGGAATTAAAAGTAGAGAGCAGAATAGCAGGATTAATATCAACAACTGCCGGCATATTATTTTCCGGAATCAACTGGGGGATATCCTTAAAAACCCAGCTATAAATCATTGTATTGCCTGCCTGGGTGACTTCCGGATTAAGGTTAGCCGAGAAATTGTTATATTGCTCGTTTATTTTAGTAATGTTGGGCTTAAGCCGCAAAGGAGTGCTAAGCTGGAATCTTGCCTCTGCTATAGGTTCCTGAGCTTGCAAAGGGTAAGCGATAACAAAATCTTTATCGTTAATAAGCTTACTGCTATGTATTTTAACCTTGTATTCAAGAATACACCCTTCTGAAACCTCGGGGAAAGATATTATAAAGACCCTGGAATTGCTATAAAGAGGAAAATTAAGATACTTTGATACATCCCGAATATGGCGGCTGCCTACCCCGACTATGCTACCATCTGGCTTTATGGTCCTTGCATATTCCAGCTCGACTTTTTCAAACGTAGAATCATAATCAATGCTTGCCTCGGCAAAGGTTTCTTTACCCCTTTCATTAATAATCTTTATTACGTAATGTAAGTCCTCTAACTGGCTGTTATCTTCTTTTATTTTTACTTTCTCATCAGAAAGCAGGATCAGCGCACCTGCCTGGGGGTATTTATCCGGATTTGCTTTCTGTATAAGTATTTTATATAATTTCGGGTCGGAATCCTTTATATTTGCGGCTTGCGATCTTTTTTCGATTAGTTGCAAACGTTTATGCGCCAGTTGTAAGAACTCACCGGCCCTTACTTTCGAATATATATCAAGCGCCTGGTCGAAAAGATTCAGGTTCTCGCATACTAACCCCCAGTAGTATAAATATTCATCATCTGCACTTTTACTGTTTTTAGTGAATACATCCAAGGCTAAGGTAAAATCCCCTGACTTATAATAAGAAATGGCCAGGATTTTCATTGCCTCCGGCAAGCTCAAGCTCTTCAGTATATCTATAGCAAGGGTTAACTCGCCGTGAGAATAGTATAATTTTGCCAGGCCTAACTTTACTGCCTGGTTACCCGGTTCTTTTTCTATAAGCCGCTTATACCCTTGTTCGGCCTGATGATAATAAATATCGGAAAGGTCTGAATAATGCCTGGCTGTATCAAAATCGCTTATCTTTTGGCATGACAGCGACAACGTTCCGCCAAACAAGATAAGGATAAAAATAATGCTGCCACGCATTTTACTTCTGCCTTTTATACCTGAAATACGCATTGCATGCTCCTTCGCTGGAAACCATACATGGGCCAATGGGAGAATCCGGCTTGCACTTCACGTAGAATAACGGGCAGTCTTTAGGCATAATCAGCCCTTTTAGAACCTGGCCGCATTTGCATCCCTTAGCAAACTCTTCCGGATGGAACACTGTTCTTCTCTCAAAATGCATGATTGACTCGGCATCTAAACCCGAGTATTTTTTTCTTAATTTAAGGCCACTATTTGTAATCACGCCTAAGCCTCTCCACTGCGCATCGCAGGTTTCAAATACATTGTGGATAATTTTCCGGGCTTTAGGGTTGCCGTTATTTTTTACAACCCTGCTGTATTGATTATCTACCCTGGGCTTATTGTCTGCGATCTGCCGGCAAAGCATAAGTATTCCTTCTAAGATATCCGTCGGCTCAAAACCTGCCACACAGCAACCTATTTTATGCTTACGCGGTATAAATTCATAGGGCTTAAGACCGATAATGCTGGAGACATGCCCCGGGCAAAGAAAACCATCTATATTAAGCCTCTTATCTTTTAACAAAAACCTCATCGCAGGCGGCATCAGCTTTAGGGAAGATAGAAAGAAAATATTGTTTATTTTCTCCTTCTTGGCAAGCATTGCTGTTATAGCAATAGTGGGGGCTGTAGTCTCAAAACCAACGGCAAGAAAAAATATTTTTTTTGCGGAATCCGCCTTGGCAATCCTTAAGGCATCCAGCGGTGAATATACGGCAATAACATTGCCAAAACGCATCCTTTCTTTTTCTAGAGATGATACGCTACCCGGGACACGCAGCATATCACCGAAAGTAACAATTATATTGTTTTTGTCTTTGGCCAAGCTAATCGCCCTATCTATATACTGCGGGCTTGAAACGCAAACCGGGCATCCCGGTCCCGGTATAAGCCGTATATTTTCAGGCAGGAATTTATTCAGGCCAAACCTTGCAAAACTTTGAGTATGCGTTCCGCAGACTTCCATAAGGTTAACTTTTGCGTCGATATTCAAGGCCTTGATCCCTGATGCGATCTTCTCAACAAGTATTTTATTGCGGAATTCATCTACATATTTCATTAAACACCTTTAATGTTTTTTTGGCTTCCAGGGGGTCTATTTTTTGTATCGCAAAACCCGCATGCACGATTACATAATCTCCCTTTTTTAACCCGGGTAGCATCTGCACGTTTACATGCCGTATAAGACCGGAGATTTCAACCTTGGCGAAATTTTGATTAATCTTCTTTATTCTCATTGGGACTGCTAAGCACATATTATTCCTTGAAGTTAGCTATTACTGCCTGCCCCAAGGCTATACTTGAGTCATTCGGGGATAAAGCCTTGTGGGTATAAACTTTAAAGCCTTTCTTATATAATAATTCCAAAGTCATGCGGAGTAAAAGACTATTTTGAAATACCCCTCCTGAAAGCACGACTTTATTGGCCTTTTTTATCTTTCTTATTTTTTCTGCTCCCTCAAGTATTATACTGGCAATAGTATAATGGAACCGATTAGCAATATATCCGGCAGGCAGCCCGCTTGTCGTATCTTTAACCACACCCTTAAAGATATCTCTTGGGTCTATTACAAAAAGAGGCGGCTGTTTTACAAATGAAAATTTATAAGCTGCCTGCACATCACTGCTTTTCTCAGCAAGCCTCTGAAGCTGTATGGCTAAATCCGCCTCAAATTCTGCCTTTTGCTTGCCGAGTACTATGCTGGCGACAGCATCAAACAAACGTCCCATACTGCTTGCTTTGGGAGAATTAAAGCCGGATGAATACATCTTTTTAAAGACCGCCCATTTCTTTGGCTTTAAAGCCTGGGTCAGGTTAATCTTTATATCCAAGAATCTATCTTTATAAATTAAGTACAACCATAGATATGCTAATCTTGCCGGTTCAGTTATTGCCTTTTCCGAACCCAGGAGCGGGATATATTCTAGGCGGATTAACCTCTGGAAATTTGCATAATTACAGAAAAGAAATTCTGCTCCCCAGATATTGCCGTCAACGCCTAAACCCGTGCCGTCGAAAGCAACACCTATAACGTATTCATTTTTAAATTGGTTCTCGGCCATGCATGAAGCAATATGAGCGTGATGGTGCTGGATAGGCTTTTTTAATAAATTGCCTTCGCTTATTTCATCAGCGTATCTGCTGGATAAATATCCGCTGTGCAGATCACAGGCGATGATTTTTGGCTTTCTGCTTAATGCGCTCTTGGCACTTTTTTCAAATTCGGATAGATCATCTATGTTATCCAAATTCTCATGCATATTGCTTAAATATGCTTTACTGCCTTTAGCAAAACAGATTCTATTCTTGCTGTTGGCGCCTAGAGCCAGCACCGGACTTTTCATAATAAACGGAAGGTTAATTATTGTCATGCGTTTTTTAATAAGTTATCGTAATCGGAAATGAGTTTTTCGGTTATCTTACCGGTATTAGAGTTATTTATCCTGAGCTTGCCGATTTTAGTTAAAGGCATAACACCCATCAAAGAATTGGTAAAGAAAGCCTCATCTGCTGCATATAACTGGTTAATCCCGAATTTACCCTCTTTGACATCCAGCCCTGATCTAAGAATCATCTTTATAATCAATTCCCTCGTTATGCCGGATAAACAGCCGCATTCTAAAGAAGGCGTATAAATCCGTCTGTTTTTTACAAAGAAAATATTCGACCTGCTGCCTTCACAGATTAATCCGTCGTTGTTCAACAAAATTGCTTCATCGGACTTAAGGCTTAAGGCTTCCATAAAAGCCAACCTGCATAAAAGATAGTTATTGCTTTTTATTCTGCTTAACATTGAATCCTGGTCTTTAGTAAACCTTGAGATTATAGCAGAAAAACCTTTTTTATACACCCTCGAAGAGTAGGGTTTGTATTTTCTTGCAATGACTAATATGCTGTTTATCTTCTTTGACCTCCAGCATGACAACCTTACAAAGGCGTCTTTTAAGCCGGATTTTAGAACGGCTGATTCCACTATATCCCTGGTTTTTGCCGATGAATAAGGCATTGCAAAAGATATCAATCCTGCAGAAACAAACATTCTTTCTATGTGCTGGTCTAATAATAATATTTTATTATTGTAAGCACGCATGGTTTCAAATAGCCCGTATCCATAAAGAAACCCTTCATCCAGGACCGAAGCCTTCAGATCATGCCTGTCTACAAATTTACCGTTAAAAAAGACCGTCATTTTACCCTGCATAAGCTATAGCCTCAATCATAGCTTTGGCCTTAACCAAAGTTTCTTCATATTCCTTAACAGGCTCTGAGTCGGCTACAATCCCTCCGCCAACCCCCAAATAAACCTTATCTTTTTGCTTAAGTATGGTGCGTATCATAATATTAAAATCCATATTTCCGCAGAAACTTAAATATCCCAGGCATCCGGTATAAATGGAGCGCTCAAGCGGCTCAAGCTCATCGATTATCTCCATAGCCCTTATCTTAGGGCAACCGGTAATAGAACCTCCTGGGAAACATGCCTGCAGGAGATCAAACCTGTCTTTACCAGGGTGCAATTTAGCGCTTATTGTGGAAGTAGCCTGAAAGACAGAATTATATTTTTCTATCTCCCTGAGAGTATCGACCTTTACCGAACCATAATCACAAACTCTGCCCAAATCATTCCTCTCCAGGTCAACTATCATTAAAAGCTCGGCCTTATCCTTAGGGCTGCGGATCAATTCATTTCTGAGCTTAATATCCTTTACGCTATTTAAAGAGCGCGCTCGCGTGCCTTTCATGGGTTTTGTTACAACACGTCCTCCGGATAAATTTAAGAATCTCTCCGGCGAAGAAGAAATAATCTGAAAATCTCCCGTATCGAAATATGCAGAGAAATTACTCGGGCTGAGCCTGCGTAAATTCATATATATATTAACCGCGGAGGCACGGCTTTTAGAAGACAACCGCTGAGAAAGGTTCACCTGATAAATATCTCCTTTTTTAATATAATCCTTCGCTTTAACGACTGCCGCAATATATTTGTTTTTAGTAAAATCGGAACGGAAATCTGTTCTTTTTGGTTTCATGCCAAGGCAATCGTCAACCCGCTCGTCTTTAGCGCGCCGTATCATTTTATAAGCATTCTTAAAATTCTCTGTCGCTATTTTTTTCTGCATCCGGTAGTTTCTCCCGGGAAAACCGACCGATAATATATGGAATTCATTCTTAATGTGGTCTATCGCAATAATGGTATTATAAAAATTAAAATAGACCTGCGGGATACTGCCTGCTGCTCTTTTATTTAAAGCAATTTTCTTTTCCAAAACAAATCCCAAATCATAGGCAAAGTACCCGACCGCTCCTGCGAAAAATGGCACGTTCATGTCCGGGGCAGATATGCGGTAATCGCGGAATATTTTCCTTAATGCCGGGAAAGGGTTTATTTTATCTCCCTGGATAAACTGAAACGGCTCACAACCTAAGAAAGAAAAGCGCCCATCTTTATTATTCATATTAAGGCTGCTATCCAAGAAAAACGGCGACCTCTTCCGGCTCAGAGCCAAAAATAACTCTGCGCAAGAAAAGTCCAGTTTATAAGATTTCGATATCCAGTATGCCATCGATTCTAAAAGTCCTCTGGTCCTGCCTTAAGCTGCAATACCCCACCAGGTAATCCTGCCCTTTATCCTGTATAATCTGCTTCGGCAAGACGTTGCGTTCTGTAACCTTAGCGTTGACCGCAGATATATATCTGATTTTTATTTCAACACCAAGATCAATTGCTTCCTGTATTTCGGCGATTTTTTCGTTGTTTATCCCGGAAACCGCCTCAGACCTTATTCCAAAAAGATGCATAAAATTATCCATCTCTACGATAGATCTTTCTTTTAACATATTCATCAGCCTATAAAATACCTCTAGGCTGAATTCCACATCAGCTAAGGCCCTGTGTTCCTGTTTGCGCTTTATGCCGAAATAGTCTGCCACAAACCATAAGGCATAACGCTCTAAACCAGGCAAAAGGCGCCTGGCCATCTTCAGCATATCTATAACAATAACGTTATCGTCTAATCTTTGGCCGAGCAATCCAAGCTCTTTATCCAAAAATGCAATATCAAAACTTGCATTATATGAACAGATGCAACTGTTTTTTATGAACGATAGGAATTCCGGAAAAACTTTTTCCGGAAACGGCGCTGTTTGAAGCATGCTTTCAGCAATATGATTGACATTAAAGGCCGCCTCAGATACGCCTCTGCCTGGATTAATAAGGCTTTCAAATGTTGAAATTTTCCGGAATCCCTTTATGCGGACAGCGGCGATTTCAACTACCCTGTCTCCGGAATGCGGGTTAAGCCCGGTTGTTTCGGTATCAAAAATTGTAAATTCTATATCATTTATATCCATAGCTATGAACAAAAATACCCTTACCTGACGGCGATGTACGCAGGTACCAGCTTTAGAGGCCGGTAAGAATACTTAACTTTTCTTAAATTATCCAGCCCGGAATCATCCATCGCATTGACATATTTATATGCCTTAAGCCCTGCACAAAAATCACTAAAAATAAACTGTGCCAGGCCTTTTATTGACAGATCCGCTATCTCGAAGAATATACAGAAGGTATCGCTATTCAACATGTACCCTATTGTGAATGCCCGGATATCACCATCTACCTCGACTACCCTGCCGGAATAACCCAAAGATGGGTAATTCTCCAATACGCTCCTTAAGGAAGCAAAACTATCTTCTATCATCCAATGATAAGCCCGGTCTTCAACTCTGAGCCTTCTGTTTTTAGCCCATGAGGAATACAGCTTAAGGCAGGCGCCAATATCTTCTATTCCCAAATCCCGCGAATGAAATTTATAATGCTTAATAAAATAATTAAAGCTCGCTCTTTTTGACTTATAGGCATTACCTCTGAGCCCGGCGATACTGTTTTTCTGAAAAATAAAATCACATGGTTTTTCCAGGAGGCGGTAGCCTGCGTCATGAAAGAACTTACAGTTGTCCTGCTCTATATTCTCAATACGGGACACCGCTTTATTCCTGTTGTGGCTATCCATGATCTCAAAACATTTATCCACGACCTTGTAATCGATATTTTTTGCTAACGGCTCAATATATAAGAAACACCCTGTCTTATCGTAAAAGAAGACACACAGGCTGCCCTTAATTATACCCCATTTAATTTCAAATAAGCTGGACCAGGGATAAATATTCTCAAAAGCATAAACTGAAAGCTCATGCCTTTTAATCTTCAGAAACTTGCTGAATAACGGCTTATCTTTTATGCTTAGTTTATTTAGCTCCATCTGGAGGAGAAAGCTCGATTATCTCAAGGACCTCTTCGTAGGTTTGAAGAATATGCGGGTTATCCTTTATTATCTCCAATTGGGCAGGAGAATTAAGGAACTCGTTCAGATAATCAACATACTCTTTGAATTCCTTGCTTTTTAATTTTTCTTTTACGTAAGGACAATTAAGGTCTACTGTTAAAATGATCTTACCATGGCGCAGGTTAAGCAAAAAAGGGTACAGTTGACACTCAAACGGCCTGAAATTATAAATACTGCACTTATTATCTTTTATCTTTAGAAAAGGGCATAAATACCCCTGGCCATCAGGAGCTTGCACGAGAAGCAGTTTTTTGTTGATAGAAATATTGGCCGCCGGGATATTTTTGCCCAGCAGGTCCTGGATTTCTTCATCTAAAAGACATGGCGACCATACTGAATCTGCCCGTAAAAACCTGCAGCAGCCTTTACAGGACAAACAAACATCGCGAGGAATAAACTGTTTTATTTGCATTTACGGTCCTCCTCTAAGACCCTGGAACCGGGTAATCTTTCCCCCAAGCTAAGCCCCTGCTCAATACAATCATCCATATTCATATATTTAAAATCCCCTGTCCTGCCCAATGTATATAAGTTTTTATAACCGGACAGGAATTTTCTGACCACGGCAAGATGCTTTTTATAATGGAGGTCGTATACAGGATAAGCATCAAAGACACGTAATACATAATGGTCTTTTATATCTACTCCGTTTATAAGAGGCAGATCTTTTACGGCTGCATGTGCGATCTCTAAATCATCCCTGTGCCACAATTCGCTGTTTCTGTCGGTAAATATCTCAAGGCAAAGGCCAGTTTGGTGATGAGAAGATAATATCCTGCTCCAATTCTTGGGCTCATCCAAACGCCCAAATACCTCCTTGTTCGGAAAATAGATCCAATGGTTATCAGAATAATTATTTTTTTCAACAATTATAAAAACGCAGATCAGGTCCCTATAGCTAAGGGCATCAATTGCTCTTTTGACATCGGCAGGAGGATTAAGCATGCTTGCCAATTCTGTTATAGGCATTGTAGAAATAAGATTATCACATGGCAATCGTTTGTTATCGTCAGTCACAACTTCATTTATATGGCCACCCGAGTAGCCCAGTCCGACGACAGCGCTGGATGTCCTTACATCTATGCCGCTTGACAATCTGCCCGCTATAGAACCAATCCCGGTTTTAGGATAATAAAACATGTCCGCGAAAGATTTAAGGCGGCTTTTCTTCGAAAAAATATAGCTAGCCACGTCAAATAAAGACATATTGCCGATCCGAGCGTCAACCCAATCAAGCGATATATTAGAGCAATCCCTGCCCCATACCTTTTCGGTATAATCCTTAAAAAAATAATTGAATAGATAATCGCCAAATCTATTTATCACCCTCTCTCTAAATGAATTTTCATCCAAGACGGCTACTTTACGGTATAAAAAGGTCATGCCTGAAGCAAATATTTGTAAAGGATTGAGCTGAAAAACGATATCGGGAGTTATAGGATAATTAAAAAACCTTCTGTTCTTATATATCTGGCTCTTACGTTCCATCTTGATCAGTTCGCCGTCAAGAAGGCTAAGGATAAATTTTTCTATACCCGGCTTACCCGGTAAAAATCTATGCCCTCCAATATCAAAACTAAAACCTTCAAAAGACAAGGTTTTAGATAAACCGCCTATAGCGATATCCTTTTCTAAAACTATTGCGTCCTTGAGCTTGTATGCACAGGATAGGCCCGATAAACCTGCGCCGATTATAATATTTTTCATATGCTATTTAACAATACTGCCGAGCTTGACTTTGCGCTGGCAGGAAATAATAGCTACGCCGTCTTCATCAGAAGCAGCCAAGAGCATCCCCTGGCTCTCGATACCTCTTAGAACCGCCGGTTCCAGATTATCAACAACTATTACCTGCTTACCTATGAGCTCTTCTTTTTGGTAAGACCTCTTGATCCCCGCAACAAGTTGTTTTGTTTTATCCCCCAAATCTACTGTCAGGACATATAGCTTATCTGCATTGGGATGATCTGTAACTTCTTTTATTTCAGCAACTTTTAACTCTAACTTCTTAAAATCATCGATTGTAGCCATAATTCCTCCAAACATAAAGTGATTGAGTAATTATATTAACATAATTTAGGCCTCCAGACAAATAAATTGACTTATATAAATTTTAATCGCTTGCCTGCCCTAACAATGATTCCGAACAATGAATATCTATAGTTAGGCTATCAGTATTAAACGCTGACATTACCTTATACCCATCCGGGACCTCTTGGATTTTAATTTTATCTGGATAGCGGCTGAATTTAATACTGATTACCCCATTAACATTTACACCGTTTTCTCCGGGAGTCCTTAAGCCTAGCCCTAATAAGCCATCTGTGGAAAGTGGCTCTCTATATCTGCATTCGAAAGCTATACCTGCTTTTTTTATTGAATATTTTATATTTGGCTTAAGGTTGTATAAGATGTTCGTGCTTCTATCAAAAAACATCTTATTTGCGCTTATAAACATACTCAGATATAACTCCTGCTTAACCTTATAACTAAATGAGTTCTTGCCGGGCCGAAGGTTTATTAAATCGCCATTGCCGGACAGCCTGGCTTTAAAATAAACAGGGATATAAAGCGGATCTTTAAGAAGCCCCCTTTCGCCGTCTTCATAATTCCAGCAAGCCAAACGATCCTGGCTTATCATTTTTTCAGCCAAATCCCTATCTTTAGAGAATACTGATACATAATCAAAATTTAGATTATTATTAAACGGCAGAGAGTACCTGCCAATAAACTCAAAATCGGTAAATAATTTTTTCTTAAAATCTAACGGCGCCAGCAGAGAAAGCGAGTGGTCATAAAATACAATATCGGCATCTTTTAACGCTCTGAACATAGGCTTCAAATCGACATCGGAAAATATAGGTGGATAATACCAATAGAACCCGGCACGATTTCCGGCCAAAACCATGTAACTCGGCCCGATAGCTTTTTTAGATCTTAGTAAATCCGATATTGAAGAGAGGCATCTGCTTTGCGCAAGGAAATCATTTTTTCTAATCATAGCTTCAAATTTCACGAAAGCGAATACAATGCTTACCCCCGCCAGAAAAAACATCATCGCTTTTTTTAATTTTTTAGGGGCCTCGTTTAAGTGAAAAATAATAACAATTATAAACATTAAATGGATTGCCAAATAGTATTGAGGATATGGGGTCTTGTATAGAAATGTCAGAAACATCCCGATTAATGACGATAATAAAAGAGAGTTTATAAAACGCGTGGCTGATTTACCCTTTGCAAAGTAAACCCTTATAGCAGCATAAATAAAGATAAAAGTGATTAACCCATATGAGATCCTTAAACCTGCTGGTATCAATGGCGAAAAAAACAGCCATAGCCTCTCGCTGATATTAAATTCAGCCGTAGGATGTGCTCTTAAATTAAATAAGATAAAATAGCGCAAAAAATTATTTACCGCTTTTGCCGCAAAGAAGTAAACAAAAACCGGCAGGGCAACTATGAAAAACCCCAAAAAGTAATGCAGGTATCTTCTAAAATTGCCCCGTAAATAAATAAGCGCGAAGATAAAGATTGATACTATTGCTGACTGTTTAGCAAAAAATGCTAGCCCAAAACAGGCCCCTGCCCAGCATAAGAACATATTACGCTTGCCTTCATCGTAAATAAGCAATAAATACAAGCTACCCAACGCAAAAACAGTCATTATTGCATCCGGACGCACCTGCGCTCCATATTGAGCCCATAATGGGTCAGCGATTACCATAAGCACTCCCAACAAGCCCATAAATTTACTTTTAGTAATTGCCTCGGATATCTTAAAAACCAATAAAAGTATTAGGATAAGAACGCATATGGCAACCAGTTTCGATAATAAAAGAGCCAGGAATATGCTTTTAATATATTTAAAAACCGGCAGGTATAACAAATAAGAGAGCGGCCCGTGGTGCTGGAAGAAATCCTTATAGATCAAACTACCGTCAGACATCATCTTTGCTGATGCCAAAGTCTCAAATTCATCGCTGATCAGCGGCTGCCAAAAAGCCATAGAAAAACTAAATAAGCATGGTATCAAAAAAAATAGAAGGGTTAACATATTGCCTGTTTTTTATTTAGCGGATTAACGCTCTGCCGATGATAATATTTATACGCCTTTTAGCCGGATTTAACTACGGCACACGAAGGCCTTTACGCCATATTTAAGCGATTCCATATAACTGAACCAGAAAGGGTAATGTTTGAATAAAAATTTTATCCTGCTTTTATTAAATAAACTAAGCGCATCTTTTTTTGTCAGGCTGCTTCCTGTATGATAATGATACGCAACTGCTTCGGGACAGTACATTATATTATAGCCGCTCTTCCTGATTCTGATTGATAAGTCTATATCCTCATAATAAGCAAAAAACCGCTCGTCGAATATTTTATCGCTGAATAATTTCCTCTTGATTAGAACCGCTGCACCGCAAAATGCATTTACATGCCTGGCCATATCATATTTTCCGCTATCTTCTTCTCCAAAACCATATTCCAAAGGGTATCCCGCAGGGCTGATATCAGTACCGGCATTATTTATTATGAATCTCTGGTTCAGTATAGATCGCTCATCCAGTACGAAAGACGCCTCTGTTATTTTAAGCTTATATTCGAGCTTAACAGCCTTATTCCCATTAAGCAATAACGTCCCAACCGGCTTATTGCCGGAAGCAAGAGCAATTTTCACAATTGACCCCGTCTTAGCCGGTCTTTTTGGCATAACATAAATTTTGGTCATTAATGATTTTAATTCTCCTAAGCTGCGTACCTGTTTGTCCTGTATTATCTTATAAGGCTCATCTCCATCTATTATGATTGATTTAATCTCGATTTTCTCTGCGGGCTTATCTGTATTTAAGACCAGTACTGGATTATAGAAAAGTATCCGCGGCGCAACCGCGCCTATCCTTACATTGCTCTCTGCACAGAAAATCATGTTTTGGATACAGCGGCGCTCAATTCTCGTGTCGTTATTTAATAAGCATACGTAATCTATATCTGAGGAAATACTGCCTAATGCCTGATTATTAGCAACAGAAAATCCAAGATTAGCCCTGTTGTTCAATATTGTTATATGGGGATAGTCTTTCAAGACCTCTAGCGAGTTATCCGAAGAGCCATTATCAACAAATATGAGCTTTGAAGGAGTTATTGTTTGGCTCTCGATACTGCTCATCAGCCCTTTTAAAAACTTGGCCCCGTTATAATTGACGACTATGACCGCGACTTTAGGCATAGGTCTGATTATTCCTTAAACATTTCTTTATTGTTTCTCTTCTTCTATGAAGATATATTCCGCCATAAAAATACCTGGCGATATTCCCGTGCGGGGTTAATAGCAACGCCAGCTTGCGCATAAAACGGAAAGTAAATTTGTTAAAAACAGCGATGACCAGCGCGTGCTTGATAAGTTTTCCAGGCCTATTACTCCAGGAAAAAATCCCATAATCAAGAAGTTGGCCCTTGGCCTGCGGTGATTTCTTCAGCCAATAAGCAACGGCTGCCCCATCCCTCTGAGCAATATTCATATATTCGTCAAAATCAAGAGGATGATAATGATATCCGGCTATCTCCGGATTATATTTAATCTCTAATCCGTGCTTAAACAATCTATATCCAAGCTCAACATCATCATTATGCATGACATTCTCGTCAAATTTGCCATTTTCTTCTATAAATTTTTTTCTTATAGATAAATTGCAGGTTATAAAATACCTCCATGTCAGGCGGGTAACATTATCAATCCCGTGCCACGCCCTTTCCATAAAAAGAAAACTCAATTTGTGCCCGGATATCTCAGGATGGGTTTTTACATTGCCTAACACAGCTAAAGACTCGGAGGGATCCAATTCATGCTGATAAACATGCAGCTTGACCATATCCGGAGAAGGAATAAGGTCATGGTCGGCAAAAATTAACAACTCTGCCACTGCCGCCTCAATGCCGATATTTCTGTTATAATTAGCCCCCCTGTTGAGGCTTTGTTTTATATATTTTATATTTAGCTTATCACTAAAGCATGCCACGACTTCCCCTGTTTTATCTTTTGAAGCATCATCCAATATAATTATTTCAAAATCAGGAGTATCTTTAGCCTGAGCAAGATAACCTGATAAGACCATCTTTAAAATATTTGCTTTATTAAAAGTGGGGATAATTATGGAAGCGGATATTTTTGGCATCTGAACTTATTCTCTTGGGTTTAGATAATTATTTATTATTAATTTTTCATCAGGTATATTTAATATCTTTTTTATCGACCTGCCTAACACTAATATGGGTAATCTGAAAATAAATTCAGCCAGCAAAGCTGATTTATAAAATACTGTAAGATTGTTATATTTTGACAACGCAGAGAACAACCTGCAATGATCCCATATTGCCAACTTTAAGCTTTTCCTGTATTTATGCATCTCCTGCTTGCTATGATACCTGATTGATGCTAACGGCTTATCAATATAGTAGCATTTGTATTTGGTGTTTATCCTGCTCCATAGTTCTATATCATTGCTGGAGGGAATACGCTCATCAAAATACCCCATTTCTTGCAGTGCTATTTTTCTTAACATTACCGTAGACGGCTCACCGATAAAATTATAATTTAAATTAAAGAAGAATTTATTTAATATCGCTCTTTTTTCTATAATACCCGGCTTAAAAGTTACCGGCCTTAACGACACTTTTTCGGAATTGCTGTCTACAATGCAGGCTTGAGATACAACCAATCCTATCTCTGGCTTTGAATCCATTATCTGGGTATTAAGCAACAAACTCTCTTTGTCCAGGATATCATCCTGATGAAATGGTTTTATATATTTTGCTCTTGAATGAGAAATGCTCAAATTATAATTCATAATCTGACCGACCCTTTTTTTGTTTCTAAAAAGACGAATCCTCGGGTCCTTATATTTATTTAAAATATCGAGCGTATTATCCCGCGAGGCATCATCAACTATTATCAGCTCGAAATCCCCGAAACTTTGATTCAACACAGAATTAACGGCTTCGTTAATATATTCGGCTCCGTTGTAAGTAGGCATGCAAATGCTTACTTTTGGTATATAAGGCTTGAATATAGACATGGTATAGTTCTCTTATTTATTTAAAGGCAGCCTGGGCGTACTCAACGACTCTTCTGCCTGCATGAATACTTGACCAGCGTTCTCTTACTGATGCGATGCCGGCGGTTTCAAGCCTATCCCTAAGGCCGGAATCAGAAATAACATTAAAAATTGTGTCAGCAA
Organism: Candidatus Omnitrophota bacterium; assembly: GCA_003598025.1. Lineage (NCBI taxonomy): Bacteria > Pseudomonadati > Candidatus Omnitrophota > Candidatus Omnitrophota bacterium. The sequence continues at coordinate 10,654 of QZKH01000002.1, read as the reverse complement.
AAATACTTTCATTGCGCTCAGCAAGGTATCCGGTTTTGCCGTTAATTATACTTTCTGCGACTCCGCCTTCTCTGACTGCAACAACAGCCGTACCACAAGCCATTGCTTCAACAGGAGCTAAGCCAAATGGTTCCTGATAAGGTGCATATACGCATAACCTTGCCCGGTTATAAAGATTAACAAGCTCTGAATCACCGATCCTGCTTTTGATCTTAATACTTACGTTATTTTTTGCAGCAAGCCTTATTAAATACTTTTTCCAAAATGCTGCTATTATATCCGATACAATAATAAGATCGGGCCTGTATTCTTTTTTTATTAAACCGAGGGAATTAATAATAAAATCAAACCCTTTGGCCGGAGTACACCTGCCTACAGATATAACAAAATTTGACTTATCATAATTCAATGGCCTAAATAATTCCATATCTACACCAAGATAGCAAACTTGTGCCTGGCGGCCATAACATTTATTTATATTGCTTCTGGAAAAATGAGAATTAGTTAATATGTGCTTAGCAAACCGAGCATTTTCTCTGTCAATGGATAAACAATTACTATAAAATGCCCTTTTTATTATGTTTCTAAAATCCGCGGCTATCCCCGCTTTGGAAGAAACCTCCATAATCTTAGCCTCATGAAAACCATACGGCTGCGGACAATAATAAATATTGGGGCTGTTGATATACTTTAATAAGAACGGTGAGAATGTAAACCTATCCTGCTCAATGAAGACAAAATCATAATTACCCCCGTCTATTTCACGGGCAATTTTTTTTTGCAAATTTTCTAAGCATTTTAAGGAAACGCCTCCAGGAAGCAATGAGCGGATATTAAAAATACCTTTTTTTACATGGAAAATTTTTACGCTTCTGGCGATGCTTTTAAATGGCATGAAATCAGTATCGGCTGAAGAAGCCGTAAAAATATCGCAGATATGCCCTTCTCCTGTAATATATTTTACAAAGTTAAAGGCGGCCCTTAGTGCCCCGCCGGAAGGAAGATTATGAAAAAGTGCTATTTTCATATATTAATAATGTTTTTCTTCAATAAATACAGGTCTTGTTCCGGGTTTCCTTTGGCTCCGGCACGCACAACATCAACTACCTGAAAGTATTCTGATAATCTGTCTCTCAGATAACTCTGGCTGTGTATTGCTATACACAGATTTGACCCAGGCTTTTTGCTATTTATGACTGCTATTCCCCTATCATTAAATTCCCTGGCTTGACTGCTGTTAAGCATATGTATGTATTTATCACCGTGCAATGACACCAAAAGATATTGTTCCTTCCTCAAAATCCTCCATAACTCGGCAAAATAAAATAGCTGGCTGTTTTCTGGAAGATGCGTAAAAACCGATAATGCATATATAAAATCAAATTTATTATCCGGGTAAGGAAGTCTCGAGGACAGCTTCACGAAATCAAATTCAGCCGAATCGAAATTTACCTTACACCAATCAATAAGATATTTGTTAATGTCTACGCCGTAAATCTTGGCTCCTACATGATTGTAAAAATGGCTGATCACCCTGCCGCAGCCACACCCGAAATCCAGCATATTGTTGAAATTAAGGTAATCAATCTTATTTCTCGATAACGCCTCTTCTATAGAAAATTTTGCCAATTTTCCGCTTTCGACAAACCAAGTAAATTTAGTGCAACCCGTTACCAGATTAATCATCCTGGCAGATGGCCGGTGCCTGGCCCGGGGAAACAGCTTTCTTGATAGGCAGTAAATTATTTCTGAAAAGAAGATATAGGTATATTTTATTATTGAATTAAAGCCTGCTATGGACTTGGCAAACCAGATTTTAACTTTATTATTATCAACCATTTAATTATTTTTCATTACTGATAAAATATGTGGGTTAATTTCATGGTTAAATACCGGCTCTAGATTTAAATAAAGGCAGAGTTCATTTAATAGGCTCAAACTGAATACATGATGGTGCAGACAGCGGTTATCTGTATTATTTATTGACCGGTTTCTAAAATTATTGAAATCGCCGGCTTCGGCGTCTCTCGATAAATCGTGTTTATCTAATATCTCTTGGAGATGGCTTAAATCGGATTCTTTCTTGTTTTGGATAAAATCAGAAAGAATATGGGCAAAACTTGTATATGGCCTAAGGTGGTCAAATGTAAACCTTTTATCCGGGAGAAGAAGGACAATGACTCCCCCTTTATTTAATAACGACTTAAACTCAATTAAGGCTTTAATAGGATTGGCTATATGCTCTAAAGTATGGGAGCATAAAACAAAATCGTATTTCCTTCCGTTAAGACTGGATAAATCTGTCGCCTCAAGAATAAACTGATCCCTGAACTTTGTCGCGATTGCTTTATCGCTGATGATAGCTTCTGCCTGGCTGCGCCAGAGGTTTGTCTCTGAAAATATTACGTTATCAACCAAAGATATTGATTTATAAACTGGCAGGCAAGATACAAAGGCCGGCGAAGGCCCGCCTACTTCTAAGCCTTTTTTTCTGCTTAAAACATAATTAAAATAACTTTTAATAAGCGTGATTTTGAGATTAAACCTTAAATTCATGGCCTTATTTACGCGCGTAAACACAAATCAATTATACATCTTTTTTAATAAACTATAAATTCAAAAAATTCGGGTTTTGCAGATAAATATGCATTTGACCATCCTTAAGCAGTACTTTATAATGAAACAAAGAAATGACATGAAAATATTGATTGTTTCAAACGGTTACCCTCCGTTAGAAGCCGGGGGCACGGAGCTTTACACCAAATACCTCGCAGAACAACTTGCCAGGGATCATTCCGTATTTATATTTGTTAGGTCTGGAGGATACGGAAAAAACCAACTACGCGAAAGGACTTATTATGATGGAACGGTCAAAATCCGGGAAATCATAAATTATTGTCCGGAAATCCATGATTTTGAGGATTTTTATATTAATGAACACATCGATAAGAGTTTCGGGGCATTTTTAAAAGAAGTAAATCCGGACCTTATACATATACAACACCTTATCTACCTTTCCGTTAATTTAATAAAAATTATCCAAAAAGCCGGGATTCCTTTTGTAGTCACGCTGCACGATTTTTGGTTCATTTGCCCAATGATCCATATGGTTACAGATAAAGGGGATTCTTGCAGCGGGCCGAAAAATATCGATAAATGCCTGAATGAATGCTTAAAAGATTACTACTGTGCAATAAGGCTGTTAAAAATCACGAAAATAAACACCCCCCATGCCCTGCCGGGTATGTTCATTAAATTTATCAAACCGCTTATATTTAGAGTTGCAAAAAATAAAACCATGCGTACTGCTTTAGTAAAAAGGCTGGATATGATGAAAGGCTTGTTAAACTCCGCAGAAGCAATAACCGCTCCGTCAAACATTGTAAAGAATATATATGAATCTTATGGCGTAGGACGAAATAGAATAATCGTAACCGGACTGGGAGTAAACAGCGATTTCCTGGCTACCCATCATATAAAGCAAATAAGCCCTAAATTAAGATTTGGCTTTATTGGTTATCTTAACAATAACAAAGGGGCTCACTGTCTTATAAAAGCATTCCAAGATATAGGGGATGATAAAGCAGAGCTAAGGATTTACGGCTCAGCCGGTACAGGCGATATAAGATATAATGAGAAGATTGCGGCGTTACATAAAAATAATATCTTTGTTTTCCCCGGATTCCAGCATAATCTTATCGGCAGCGTATTATCCATGATAGATATCATAGTTATACCCTCGCTATGCCCTGAGACTTTCAGTTTAGTGTTGCATGAAGCCCTATATACAAAGACCCCTGCAATATGTTCAAGAACAGGGGTTTTCCCCGAAGTGATTAGAGACGGGGTAAACGGCATATTGTTTAAGCCAGGGGATGCGGAAGAATTAAACAGAAAGATAAAACTTTTAATAGACAATCCGGAGATCCTGGAAAAAATCAAAAGCAATATCCAGCCTGTAAAAGATATCGTGCATCACAGCCAAGAGATTGAACAAATTTATTCCCGTCTAAGACGGCATTAAACGATGATAAAATTATCCATCATTATCCCGAATTGGAATTCAGAAGAGTATATCCTGGATTGCCTTAAATCCATACATAACAACTGTCAGGTCCAGCCATTTGAAACAATAATCGTGGATAACGCCTCAAGCGACAATTCGGTAAAATTAATAACCGGGCTCTATCCTGAAATCAGACTTATCCAAAATAATGATAATCTCGGATTCACAAAAGCAGTAAATATGGGTATTGATAATGCGCGGGGAGAAATCATCCTCCTTCTTAACAATGATACGGTAGTCATAAATAAAGCTATAGATAAAATGTACGGGTTTCTCAGGGAAAACGAACAGATTGCGGCTGTATCATGCCAGTTTCTTAATCCCGACAAGACAATACAAAGATCATGCATGAACTTTCCCGGACCGGGAGCAATATTTTTCCATGGCACGATACTTAATGAATTATTCAAAAACAACCCGTTTGTAAAAAAATATTTCATGCACGGCTGGGATCATAATACCACCTGCAGGATTGACCAGCCTCCGGCAGCCTGTCTTATGACTAGAAAAGAGGTCTTTAAAAAGATTGGGTTATTTGATGAAAATTTCTACTTATATTTTAGCGATGTCGACTGGTGTAAAAGATTAAAAGAAAACGGCCTTGCGGTTTACTTTCTATCTGACTGTCAAATAATCCATTTATGCGGAGCAAGCACTAAAAAAATAAATATGTTTAAATTCTGGCATAGAGACAGGTTTAACTACGTAAAAAAGCATTTCAACCGTTTTATTTTCCTGGTTTACGTAATAGTTATTTCTCTGACATTAATAATTAAAAAAATTTCTGGCCGGATTTCTTTAAGATAAAATGTCGAGCTTATCAATAATCATAGTCAACTATAATTCAGCAGATCATATTTTAAGATGCATTGCATCAATAAACCGATTATCAATCCCTGACAAAGAGATAATCGTGGTTGATAATGATTCTACGCCCGATGACATAGCAAAATTAAAAGGCATCAATTACCCTGAAGTGAAAATCATCTTTAATCATGTTAATAACGGGTTTGCAGCGGCAAGCAATATTGGTTACAGGCATTCTAAAGGTGAACTTATATTATTCCTGAACCCCGATACCATGTTATATGCCCGGGATTCAATAGTTATTATGGCTGATTATCTCTTGCGGTATCCCGGAGTCGCCGCAGTGGGGCCGAAATTGTGGTTAGACGACGAACAAAAAGTGGCGATGAGCTCCAATTTCCTGCCCAGTCCTTTGTCCAGGTTACATGAACAACTAGGCTTAATCGGTTATGGTTCAACCTTCTATAAGATATTACAGAAGAAACTGCTAAGATTATTTACCGCCGAAAATCCTGTCCAGGTTAATATGCTTTCGGGGGCTGCATTTATGACCAGTAGAGACAGGATTAATAAAATAGGCTTATTCGATGAGAATTTCAGGCTTTATTTTGAAGATACTGATTGGTTTAAAAGGGCTCAGGACTTGGGTTTTTCGCTTGTATATCTGCCCCAATCAGAAATCGTACATTACCATAATCAAAGTGCAAAATTAAACTATAAAATCTCAATTGAATCTGCTTTAGCTTCCCAGAACTATTACCTCCGTAAGCATTATAGTTTTTTACTGAGGGGTATTTTGAAATCAGCGTTAACAATAAGCAGGCTGCTTCCAGCTAAAAATATAATCGAGGGATCTGATTATATTATTTGCCGCCTGCCTCCGGTATTTACCATAGACAATAAAACAAGAACAAATATTGGCTGCCAGAAAACAATAAAAATCTTTGAATACTCATCTAACCCTTATTTTTATCCTTGCGCCATTTCAGTTATCGAAAACAACTCTTTTGCCTTTAATGCAGATCTCTGGGGTAAGATGAAGAAAGGAAGGTATTTTGGAAGGTTTATAGGATACAATGGGTCAAGATACAGCCTTCTTTCGGGAATAATCCCGTTCGAGAATAAACATTAAAACAACCCTCAGGCAATCCTAAAATTATTCACGAGCCTGGAAATCCCTATCTTGATAAAAACAGATAAATGATTAAGCGATCTTATATATGATTTCCCCTGGGATAGTTTTATCAGCTTAATGTAATTAACCGGCAGTATTACCAGCATGCCGAATACATATATAAGCGATAATAATACTTTAAACCGGAAATTATTTTTTTTGATTTTGTACATTTCAATAAGCCTGTTCATAATACTGGGGCTAAAAATACTGGCTAATTTAATCAATTTATTAATTTGTTTTTTCTTAAAAGAATGGAAATCTTTATCAAAAAATTTATCTGCAAATTCAGGATAATCAAGCTTTGCCCTCTTATATAATTCGGTACCGTAATAAGTGACTAGCGAATAGCTCTCAAGATGAAATGGTTTGGGGGTGGATGAGATTATGCGCATTGTTTCGAAGCTATCTTCTTCTCTTTCATACGGATTATCCAGAATTACATCATAGATAGCAGCAATGCCGTATTTCTTTATGATGTTTGTGGCAGCGATAAAATCAGATTTTAATGAACGCCTTTTATAGACATCCCTCAGTATGTCGTCACTTCCGCTTTGCAAGCCCATATTGATCCAGGCAAGCCCGGAATCTTTTAATACGCCGATCTTATTCTCGTTTATATACGCAGGTATTGCCCTGATTATAAACGGCCTGCCTATAGCCTTCTTATATTTTGCGCAAAAATCCTTTAAATAATCCTCGCTGCATTCTATAAAACAATCGTCATGAAAATTAACGTATTCTATTTCTGGGTTTCTGCAAACATTCCTTTCAAGCTCTGAAATAATGTTATCCGCGCTCCTGCGTCTTACTATCTTTGTATGATATAACTGTGAAAAGAAATTATTACAACAATAGGTGCATGAAAATGGGCAGCCTCGAGTAGTCATAATATTGTACATCCTGCCAGAATACCTGGTATATATTTGCAAATGTTTTTTTGAAAACCCCTGTATTCCTTTCTCTGTAAGCACAAAACTATTTTTAAAAACACGATCGACTTCTGGAAGCCTGTCTAAGTCCGTGATAATAGGGCTAAGCAGATTTCTTTTGATAGCACCTCTGTCAACATAGGCCAGGTTATTTAGACCCCTGATATTCTTCCTGCCTTCAACGGCTTCTGCTATATCTAAAATGACATTGTCACCTTCTCCAATACAAACATAATCAGCATACTTTAAACAGCTCTCGGGATATATTGTTGGGTGTACCCCTCCCCAAATTATGGGGACACCGCTTATCTCTTTTTTAAGATACTCCGTCAATTCAGCGGCTTTTTTAAATTCATGGCTCATCAAACTTATGCCTATAAAAGCAGGGTCAACTCCGGTAATGAATTTTTTCAAACCAGGCGCCTTCTTAGGCCCGGGTACAAATCCCGGAGAAAAAAGCAAATATGAATTATGATTATTCTCAAGCAGGTTATAGTGAAGGTATTTCAACCCGCCTATCTCCAAGTTATCCTGTAATGAAATTAACAGAGCATTCATTTTGCGTGCTAAATTTTCTTGCCACAACTATCATCTCATCAAGAGGGTTCACATAAAACGACGGATTCCCTATTTTATGCAAAAGCAGCTTGCTTAATTTAGCTGATACCGGGCCAAATAAGCGCATCCTTTCAATAATAAAGTTAATATCAATATACTTACCGCAATGCCGGTTAGTAAAATACTGGACGGTGAATTTATTATTCTCAAGCAGCTTTTTTAAATTTACCCTTGAAAAATGATAAATGTGCTCTCTATACTTAGCCATATGCCACCACCGCTCCTTTAATATCCTGGCGGCTAAGCTTCCTGAGTCTTGCGTTTCAATAATCAGCATGCCATTTTCTTTCAGCATCTTCCAAGCCAAAGATAAATCCTCTGCCGGGTCAAAGGAATGTTCTATGTAATCCCACATGGTTATAATATCAAATGCATTCTGCTTATCGGAAGAATAATATGCCTTTGTGTTACCAAGGAATATCCGCTTATCCCCTATGCTTTTTTCGGCATATTTAACTGCCGCCTCAGAAATATCAAGACCGAAAGCATCCCATCCATTTTTCAGCGCTATCTCGACAAAAAACCCCGGTCCCGAACCGATATCCAAAAGCGCCCCTTTGGATCTTATCATTTTGATCAATGAATACCTTCTTGAGAAAGTCTTTAAATAATTTTCTCTTTGGGAAAAATAGTTGCCATATCCTATTAAGCTCGGATTCTTACTTTCGAAATAATTATCATTATATAATTTAGCTGCCTGTATATCGCTTAATATCGGATGGGATTTCATTAATCCGCATGCCGTGCATTTCACAATTTTGGCTTGACCGAGGTCATAAATGAGCTTAAAGTATGGATTATTGCAAACTATACATTCTTCTGAATTAATAATAAGCGCCATAGTAATATATTATAATAAATTTTGTTTTTTTAAAAGCCTATAAACGATTAAGCTGTATGAACACCAAAACGCAAAAATACTTGCTTTCGATCGCACCTATTTCCTTTATATGGCTGATATTTAATTTATCCAACTATTTATGGATAAAAAAAAATTCTGCTGAGCTAATCGGCGATCCTGCAATACACTTCTTTTTTTCGCTTCTGGCTTATGAAGGCTTGAAAAACCCGTTACTTATAATTTCCAACCCGGTTGCTTTTATAGGATACTCATTTCCTTACCCCCCATTTTTTTATTATCTGATTTCTCCTTTCTTTATCTTATTTGGCAAATGTGAATCGACCGCAATGATTGTAAACGGGGCCATATCATCATTAGCATTGTTTTTCGCGGTTTACAAGACCGCTTGCCTGCTGCACTCCAAGAAATCCGGGATATTTGCTGTCTTTATTATCGCTTTTTACCCTTATGTTTACACTATATATAAAGATTTATTTCTGGAAGTCTTCCTGACCCCATTAATTACATTATCAATATTTTTCCTGCTAAAAAGCAACTATTTAAACAAAACTAAATACATAATTTATTTTGCTATTTTTTTGGGATTATCATTTTTAACTAAATTTACGGCACCGGCCTTTATATCCGGAGTGCTATTGTTCATTTTTATAAATATATGTTCGAAGTGGAACAAATATTCTGAAAACATGAAAAAATCACTTATTAGGAATTTGTTGCTGGCAATGATGATTATTATTACGATAAGTGCTCCCTGGGTCATAATTAATAAAGGCAAAATAATCTCAGGCATATCTTCTCTTACGGAGATGGGCGTCATGCTTGGATATAAGAATTTTACCCCGGCATCTAATATATATTATTTTATTGCGCTTGCAGATGCCATTACTTTGCCAATGTTCTTATTTTTCTTCATAAGTTTATTTTTTCTGACTAAACATTTAAGAAACCTTATATTTTTGTGGATAATAACTCCTTTCATTATTTTCTTTTTTCTGTTTGTTAAAGAGGTGCGCTACCTTCTCCCTATATTCCCCGCTTTAGCAATAGCAACGTCAATCGGAATAAACGGAATGAAATCGAGTTTTGTTAGAAAATTTTCCTGTATTTTTATTATTGTATTCTTGACTGCGAGTTTTATAACCAATACCGCGGTAACACCCGGACAATGGAAAAAATACATACCAACCTACAAATGGGAGAGCGGATTTAAATTAAGGAATGATTATGACCCGATATTCTTAGAGTTCCCCAGGCATTTTTATTATCCGGCTGCAGATTATGACCGGGGAACCGATAAAATTTTGGATTTAATCAGCGCTCACAGCACCAAAGGCGCAAAAATATATGTCGGTACCGGATGCACAGACATTTATCCGGCTTTGCTGTATAAGTCAAAACTGAGGAACCTGCCGAACATTTTTTACCTTGATCGTACCGGATATATCGGTTCGGGGCTTATATCGGAGATAGACTATATTTTTTTACGCGAAGGGACTTACGAAACGTATTGTTCAAATGAGAAATTTAAAAAAATTATTCCTGGGTTAGAAAAACTTGAAAAAGCAGAATTTATTATAAATCCCGACAAAGAAAACGGAATTATTGGGATATTGATTTATAAAACGCAGAATAACCCCGCTATTTTATCCCCAGATTCTCCTAGATAGACACCGTAGGACACCTGTTTGCACCAGTGAAATACTTGACAATATAAGAAATCCTGCGGCACATCTTAAGTATCTTTCCATAAAACCTACTTTTTTAACTGGAGTGATCGGAACTGTTGGGGGTGATGAAGAAGAACGGGCCCGACGAGATTTGAACTCGCGGTCTTCAGATCGACAATCTGACGTGCTGAACCAGGCTGCACCACGGGCCCTGAAATTATCGGTACTTACAAGCGGGAATTATATTTTACCCAATTTCTTATTAAATGCAACTAAATATTGGTTCATAGTGCATGGTTCAAGGTTCATAGAAATCACCGAATCCATTAACCCATGAACAATGAACCATCAACTATGAACTAATATATGGTGGGCGCTAGAGGGATTGAACCCCTGGCCTTGTGAATGTAAGTCACACGCTCTAACCAGCTGAGCTAAGCGCCCAAAATTTTCTCTGTATTCCCTATACCAAAACATATAACCAGTCCCGACGCTCATTTGCATTCGGTCGGGATGCCGACTTCACGT